>JAYVMQ010000023.1:0-6720 GCA_043758855.1 Chloroflexota bacterium | reverse complement strand
GCCTCAGCGTCCGGTTTGCGGGCGAGTGCCGCCGCTATTGACGCCGCCGTCGCCGCCACATCTCCCACCGGCACGAGGGCGCCCGGGCCGAGTTCGGTCCGCCATTCGCGGGCACTTGGAAGGTCTGTCGCCACAACCGGCTTGCCGACGGCCAGCGCCTCGGCGACCGTAGTCGGACCGCCGTCACTCTCCGGGATGGAGACGATCACTTCCGCAAGGCGATAAAGATCGGGCATCTGGGCATCTTCGATCGTGTCCGCAATAACCAGCCGCTCGGCGACTCCGAGTTCGGCTGCCAGCGCCTCGATCGCGGCGACCTCCGACGCTTGGGCGGAGTGTGCGGTCATGAGCACCACTACGTCAGGTGGCAGGCTGGCCAGCGCCTTTACCACCACTCTGTGATGGTAAAGGGGAGTGATCGACCGATTTGACAGGATCACCCGACGACCCTGCAGCCCGAGTCTGGCCCGCAGTGCCACGGGGTCGGGACCGGGCGAGAAACGATCAGTGTCGACGCCGAAATGGACGTACTTCGTCCGGCCCGGCCTCGCCCCGGCGGCAATCGCGAGGCTCATGAGATGCTCCGAGCCACCGGTCACGAGATCCGCGGCATGGAGCGCCAGACGGGCCTCGATACGGCGCCGCGAGCTGGTCCGCACTTCGGCTTGCACATCCGAGCCCCAGACCGTCACCACGTAGGGATGGAACCCGGAAAGCCACGCTGCCAATGCATACCGGGTGACGTAGTGGGCATGCAGGACGTCCGGACGAATCGACCCAATCACCCGGCGCAGCGACCTGGCGGTCGACAGAGCGGCCAGGCCGCGCACCGGCAGGCGCGGCCACGCCTCAAAACGATGGATCTGGACGCCCGCGTCCTGTACCACCGCGATCTCGTCGCGGGCGGGGACCAGGAGATGGATTTCGTGGCCTCGCTCCAGGAAGAAGCGCATCCAACGCCGCGTGTGCGGGCTGTTCGGATCACCGAGATATGTGAGGCGGAGGGGCTTCTCGGGCTTGGGGACGCGGCTCAAGGCAGCCGGGCCGGCCGCCGCCGGCCCCGCGACGGGGGCGTGGCGTCAATTCTCAAGGGGAGCATTGTCAGGTCCAGAGCTCACTCCTGGCGTCCTGCCAACGAGCCGTAAGGTCGCGGCGGATCGGCAAAGGGCGGGTCGCCGGAGTATAGCGCCGGGACAGGACCGGTTCGCGGTCCTCGCTTGCCGCTACTATTGGGCACGAGGACCCCATTTCGGAGGAGAGGACCCTGGCAAAGATCGCGGCGGTCACCGGCAGCGAGGGCTTCATCGGCTCGCATCTAGTCGAGGCGCTTGTAGCGCGGGGATACCGCGTCCGAGCGATGGTCCTCTACAACTCCTTCGACTCGTGGGGCTGGCTCGACGGCCTGCCGCCCAGCATCATGGCCAACGTTGATGTGATCGTCGGCGATGTCCGCGACGCGGCCTCGGTGCGCGAACTCGCTGAAGGCGCCGACGTGCTGTATCACCTGGCCGCCCTGATTGCGATCCCCTACTCCTACCGTTCGCCGCGCTCCTACGTCGATACGAATGTCATCGGCACGCTCAACGTCATGGACACGGCCCGCCAGCTCGGCACGCCCCGGATCGTCCACACCTCGACTAGCGAGGTCTACGGCACCGCCCGAACCGTGCCGATATCCGAGGACCACTCGCTCCAGGGTCAGTCGCCCTATTCGGCCTCAAAGATCGGCGCCGACAAGATCGCCGAAAGCTTCCACCTCTCGTTCGGGCTGCCGGTGGCTACGCTGCGCCCATTCAACGCCTACGGGCCGCGCCAGTCGAGCCGGGCCGTCATCCCAACTATTCTCTCCCAGCTCAGCGCGGGCGCCACGGAGATACGTCTCGGCGAGACGCGCTCGACGCGCGACTTCACCTTCGTCACGGACACAGTGGCAGCCTTCATTGCGATTGGCGAAGCACCTGCCAGCGCCGTCGTGGGCCGCGTCCTGAACGCCGGCACGGGCGTCGAGATCTCGATCGGAGACCTGGCCGCGCTCATCTTCCGGATTGCCGGCAAGTCCGCGCAAGTCAGCCAGGAGGTCAGGCGTCTCCGGCCGGTCGACTCCGAGGTCATGCGCCTCGTCTGCGATAGCACACGGCTGCGCGAGGCGACGGGCTGGAAGCCCGAAGTCGAACTTGAGGATGGCATCGCTCGGACGGCCGAATGGATGGCCCAGCCTGACAACCTGGCCCGCTACAAGTGGAGCAGGTACACGATATGAGCGACCCGCACGCCGTCATCCTGGCCGGCGGCAAGGGCACCCGGCTGCGGCCCTACACGACCACAATTCCCAAGCCGCTGGTTCCCATCGGCGACGAGTCCGCGATCCTGGAGATTGTCCTTCGCCAACTGGCCCACGACGGATTCCGGCGGGTCACGATCGCCATCGGGCATCTCGGCGAGCTGATCCGGGCCTATGTCGGAAGTGGTGCGCGATGGGGCTTGGACGTCGACTACGCGACCGAGGAGAAGCCCCTGGGTACGATGGGCCCGGTGGTGGCAATCCTGGATCGTCTGCCGGAACGGTTCATCGTCCTCAACGGCGATATCCTCACCGATCTGCCCTACTCGGCTCTGCTCGCCGCCCACGAGACCTCTACGGCGCCGATGACCATCGCCACATACCAGCGCCAGGTCGAGATCGACTTCGGCGTGATGACTGTGGAGGCCGGGCTGGTGGTCGCCTTCAGTGAGAAGCCCAAGCTCGACTACCGGGTCAGCATGGGCGTCTATGCCTTCTCGCGCTCAACGCTGGCTTCGTATCCCAAAGGCGAGGCCCTCGGGTTCGACCGGCTGGTCCTCGACCTGCTAGCCGCCGGGCGGCCACCCGCGTCCTACCAATTCGATGGGTTCTGGCTCGACATCGGGCGGCCAGAGGACTACGACCGGGCCAACGCCGAGTTCGCCGGGCTGCGCTCGCATTTGCTTCCGGACGTTTGAGTGAGCGTCACGCTCGTCTGTGGCGGCAGCGGTTTCATCGGTCGCTGGGTGTGCGAGGCCGTCCGAAGCCAACCCGAGACGGAGCTTATCGGCGTCGGATTAGGGCCTAAGCCGGACGGTTTCGAAGCCCGCTGGCTGGAAGTCGACTTACTGGACGGCGGCCGCAACGTCAGCCGCGAGCTGCGAGAGATCGCCCCGGCGACAGTCGTGAACTGCACGGGATCCATCCACGGCTCGGCCCTCGAGTTGATGCGTTTGAACGCCCTGGTCACGGCTCGCTTGCTGGAGATATTCGAACGGCCGGCGGTGCCGGTGAGGTTCGTCCAGATCGGCTCAGCCGCAGAGTACGGGCCAGGTCCGGCTGGCACACCGGTCGTGGAAACGGCGGTAGCACACCCGGTAAGCCCGTACGGCATCGCGAAACTTGCCGCGACGCTGCTGGTGGTGGCCGCAGCGAAGGCCGGAGCAATTGATGGTGTGGTGCTGCGGGTCTTCAATGCCGTGGGCCCATCGATGCCGCCGAACACGCTCGTCGGAGCCACCCTGAAAGCCCTCTTGACCGCGCAGTCGTCGCGCGCTCAGACCATCGAACTGGGCCCACTCGGCGCGATCCGCGATTTCGTCGACGCCCGTGATGTGGCAGCGGCGACAGCTGCGGCATGTACCGCTCCGGATCTGACCGGCCAGATCGTAAACATCGGCTCTGGCACGGGTCACTCGGCCAGAGAGCTCGTGGAGGCAGTGGCGCTGCGTTTCGGCTTCCACGGCCGCATCGAGGAGCGTGGCTCAGGCTCTCTTCGATCGGCCGAAGCCCTCTGGCAAGTCGCGGATGTCTCGCTGGCAGCGCGGATGCTGGGCTGGAAGGCCGAACGCGACCTGGACGCGAGCGTCGACCTGATCGTGCGCGAGGCCAACGGCGGCCTGTGCTAGCCGGGCGATAGCTTCCAGTTCGCCCGGCCCGGCCGCTATGATGCCTGCGGTTTCGAGGGGGAATGCCCGTCACGCCAGGAAGGGAGATGAACCACCAGATGGGCAACGTCGATAACGAACTCGAGCGCGCCAGACGCGTGTACGAGGCCCTGGCGGACAACCCAGCCTACTCCAGCCTGTACGAACCCCTCCGGCCGGCCAACCTCTTCACGACCCAGGAGCGCATGTGGATCCTGGCCGAACTGCTGCGCCGATCGGGAGTCTCGACGCTGGCCGGTCTCGACATCCTGGACGTCGGCTGCGGCGGAGGCGGCGAGCTACGCCGCCTGACGACCCTTGGCGCCAGCCCAGATCGTCTGGCCGGTATCGACCTCATGCCTTACCGCGTCGAGGCCGCCCGCCGCATCCTGCCCATGGCCAGGATCGAGACCGGCAGCGCCCACGAGATGCCGTTCCCGGATGGCTCGTTCGACATCGTCAGCCAGTTCGTCGTCTTCTCGTCCGTCGTCGACCCCCAGGTGCGTCACTCGATCGCCGCGGAGATGCTCCGCGTTCTCCGACCAGGCGGCCTGATCCTGTGGTGGGACATCCGCAAGGTCCGGCCGACGGCAGATGTGGTGCCGATCCCGATGTCCGAGATACGGGCGCTCTTCCCGGGCTGCTCGGTCCGGGCCAGGTCGACGACTCTGGGCTGGAAGACGGTCCGGATCGTCGCTCCACGCAGCCGCTCCGCGGCACATCTACTCCAGCGGCTGCCGTTCATGTGCTCCCATTTGGCAGCGGTCATTACGCGGGAGTCGCAAGCCGGCTAGGGCGCGCGGGCCGCGGCGGCCGGACCCGAACATTGCCACCGCAGAAACTCCCGGCGATCTTACGAGACTGCCTCGCCGGCAACATGCAGCGTCTGGCGCACCTTCTCCGCGCGAGCCGCCCAGGTATTGGAGAACGTGCTGGCATAGGCCCGCGCATTGGCCGAGCAGCGCTCTGCCTCGGACTCATCCGCGAGCAGGTCAAGGATCCCCTTGGCCATCCCCTCAGCCGAATCGTCGGTGACTACGCCTGCCCCGCTGGCAGCGAGAAAGGCCCGCGTCTCCAGCGTGTCTGTCGCGACCATGGGCTTCCCAAGAGCCAGCAGGTCGAGTAGTCGGACGGCCACCGCTAGGTCGGTATAGGCATTCACCGGAAGGGGCAGCACGCACACGCGGGCGCCGGCGAGAACCTCCGGGATCGACGATCGGGCGGCCGTGATGACTTCCATCCATGCGGGCAGGCCGGCGGCCTCTTCATCGTCAATCGACCGGGCTACGACGCGGAGGCGGGCCTGGGGGCGGCGCACACGGACCAGCTCCATGGCCGCGACAAGCGTGTCCAGGCCGGATCGAGGCGCCACCTGCACGATTGCGCCCACGACGTCAGCCTCTCCAATCCCCAAATATGGGGACTTCGGATCGGTGCCGGGAGGAAGGAGGACCGGGCTCGAGATATGAAGGACACTCGCCAGGCCGCTCGACGGCGCGTACCGCACGGACGCGACCACCTTCAGCAGCGGCGTAGTCAGCCGCCACAGCCAGTCGCTCAGAACCTGGCGTCGGCGAACGCGCGGATGCACGTCGCGGAAGTGCTGATAAGCATCCCGGAAGTACACACCCACCGGCTTGCGGAGCAGGCGCATTAGCGCGAGGAAGGCAAGATCCGTGGGCATCGCGCTGGATGTCGCCGATTCGACATATACCGCCCCAACGCGTCGCGGGCCGCCGGAGACAAACCAGCGGGCGGCTGACACCGCGCGAGCCAGGCGTCCGCCGGAGATCAGTTCCGTGTGAGTCTGCCGCGAAAGCGCCTCGGTCATCATGGCGATCCTGACCTTGGGCGCGCTGCTCAGGCTGGAGATGTCGTACATGCCGTAGACAAGGATTCCGGCCGGGTGCTGGCGCGGGACCCTGGCGACGTTCCCGTCGCCAACTGGCGCTGGTGCGGCGGGAACGGACATCCGACTCTCCTCGGCTCACGGACGACTGGCGCGATCGATGATATGGCACAAATCGAGCCGGCGGCGGCTCAAGGAACAGGGAGCCATGACGGCGGCGGCCCGACCTTCCGCTATAGTTTCCGAGACGTTGGTCAAGCGATCGGCGCCATCCACTGAGCCGCGCTGAAAAGGTCGCCATGTGTGGGATCGCCGGTCTCATCAGCCTCACCGATCAGCGCCCCGATCCAGCCCTGGTAGGTCGGATGCTCGAGCGCCTGGTTCACCGCGGGCCGGATGATGAAGGGTCTATCGACCTTGGCCCGGCCGTGCTGGGGATGCGGCGGCTGAGCATCCTGGATCCCACGCCAGCTGGTCATCAGCCGATGACAACGCGGGACGGCCGGTACACCATCGTCTTCAACGGCGAGATATACAACTTCCTGGAGCTTGCCGACGAGCTCACCCCGCTCGGCCACACGTTCTCGACAGCGTCGGACACAGAGGTCCTCCTGGCAGCTTACGCGGCCTGGGGCACGGCCTGCGTGCAACGTCTGAACGGCATCTGGGCCTTCGCCATCTGGGACGCCCACGAGGAGACTCTCTTTCTCTCGCGCGACCGCTTCGGCGTGAAGCCGCTGTTCCTGGCCGAGGGTTCGGGCCTCCTGACCTTCGCGTCTGAAATCAAGGCCCTGCGGACGCTGCCGTGGGTCTCCGCCGATCCAGATCTTGAAGTGGTCCGGACGTACCTGTCTGAGGGTTGGCTGGCCCGGGGAAACCGGACATTCTTCCGTGAAATCGAGAGCTTTCCGGCCGCCCATTCGCTCCTGATCTCGGCCGGCGGG
>JAYVMQ010000022.1:0-3822 GCA_043758855.1 Chloroflexota bacterium | reverse complement strand
GTCAGCGTTGTAGGCGGCTGCACTTCTGCCGCTGCCACCACCGCCCCGTCCACGAATCCCGTTGTGGTGGCCAGCGCCGGCGCGCCCAGTCCGACCCGCGCCACGCCAACAGCTACCCTGACCGCCGCACCCAGCGCCATGGGCACCTCGACAGGCACCGGAGCGCTCGGCGGCCCGGTCGCAAAGGGCGGCAACTTCTGCGGGCTGCTCGGGCCGGGTGACTTTGCGGCCGTGGGCGTGAGCGGCGCCCGCACTCCCACCAAGAACAGCGATGGCCCCGCTGACGCCTATTGCGTCTACTCGGGCATCTCGGGAGCGACCGGTGGCATCGAGTTCGACGTCTTTACCGGCGATCCCATTGCCAGCTACCGCCAGATCGTTTCCAACGCCGCCCTCATCGCGGACACCACGGGCGACCTGCCGGGTGTCGACGCCGTTGGGACGGTAATGAACGGTCCCGGCAATATGGCCGCCATCGGCGTCCAGAAAGGCCGGATGACCTTCGACATAGACATTCCCGCGGGTCCGAACGCGCGCACCCAACTCATCGCCCTGGCCAAGCTCGTCCTGGAGCGCGGGATCGGGCTGTCCGTCTAGCGGGCTGGTCGCCTCGGCCGACGCGACCGATTGCAGAAGCGCCCGACTGCCCGACGACGCCTTGACAATCGAACGGGTGTTCTGTACGCTCCCGGATAGGGAAAGGAGGCGCCTGTGACGAAGCACGACGCCGAGCGCAAACGCAAGATCCTGGACTTCATCGCGGCCACCTTGAGGACGCGGGGTTATCCGCCCTCCGTCCGAGAGATCGCTGTGGCCGTTGATCTCGCGTCCACCTCGGCCGTTCACCACCACCTCCAGATGCTCGAGCGCGAGGGCTACCTGGAGCGGGGCGCGGCCCAGTCGCGCGCCATGCGCCTGACGCCCTTTGCCGCGCTTCGGCTCGGTCTCTCAGGCGAGCTGATGCCCCAGTCCACGGCCCCGGAAGCGCACATGCTGCCGATCGTCGGCGAGATCGCAGCCGGCGGCCCAATTGAGGCATACCAGGACGCGTCGGAAAGCATGGCGGTGCCGGACATACTCGCTCCCTCCGGAGATGCGTACGTCCTGCGCGTCCGCGGCGATTCCATGATCAACGCCCACATCCAGGACGGGGACTTTGTCCTGATTCGACCGCAGCAGACGGCTCGAGACGGGGACATCGTTGTCGCCCAGGTGGAAGAGAACGCGGTCACCCTCAAGCAGTTCTTCAAGGAACAGGGCCGCATCCGCCTTCAGCCGGCCAACCCGGACTACCCCGCCATGTTCTACAACGACGTCCGGATCCAGGGCAAGCTCATAGGGGTCATCCGCCGCCTGGACTGAGGCCGGAACCAGTGTGGCTGACGATGCCTTCGTTGGCCGGCCTGGCTCACCGCCGGCCGGGCCCTTGCGGCCGCGGAGGTTGTCCACAACAGCCGTCCACACGCCGCCCACAGGCCCGCGATTTCGGGGATAGATCGCGGTTGAATCGTCGCTTTCGTCGCTCGGGGCCCTGCTGTCCAGAGGCACCATTAGCGACACACGAATCAAGCCACGCCCGGAGAGCCGCCGACCGTGATAGATCGATTGCCGCCCCAGAACCTCGACTCAGAGCAGGCCGTGCTCGGCTCGATCTTGATCGATCGCGACGGCATCATCGAAATCGCGGACTTCCTGCGCCCGGAGGATTTCTACCGCCAGGCCCACGGGCGCATCTACGCGGCCATGCTGGAACTCTTCGAGCACCGTGAGCCGATAGACGTCGTCACGGTCGCGGAAGCCCTCGAGCGCGCAGGCGAGCTGGAGGCGGTTGGTGGCGCCAGCTACCTCTCCACGCTCGGCAATGACACGCCCACCGCCGTCCACGTCGCCCAATACGGCCGCATCGTAGAGCGCAAGGCCGTCCTGCGCCGCCTCATCGGTGCCGCCGGCAAGATCGCGGCAATCGGGTATGAGGACGGCTCGGACATCCAGGAGTCGATCGATCGATCGGAGGCCGAACTCTTCGCGGTCAGCCAGCGCCGCTCGACTGACACCTTCAGCCCCCTCAAGACGCTCCTCCACAGCGCCTACGACCGGCTCGACTACCTGCACGCCCATCGCGGCGAGATTGTCGGCATTCCCACGGGATTCCCGGACCTGGACCAGCTGACAACGGGCTTCCAGGCGAGCGACCTCGTAATCCTGGCGGCCCGACCCAGCGTCGGCAAGACCAGCCTCGCCCTCAATGTGGCCGAGCACGCGGCCGTACGCGAAGGCAAGACGGTCGGCGTCTTCAGCCTGGAGATGAGCAAGGAGCAGCTCGTCCTGCGGCTGCTGTCGAGCGTCGCCTCGATCGACTCGCAGCGCCTCCGCTCGGGCTTCCTCGAGGAGCTGGACTTTGCCCGGATCGCGCCGGCGCTGCAGGCCCTTTCGGACGCGCCCATCTTCATCGACGACACGCCCAGCATCAGCACCATGGAGCTGCGCACCAAAGCCCGCCGCCTCCAGGCCGAGCGCGGTCTGGACCTCCTGATCGTGGACTACCTGCAACTCATGCAGGCCAGCTCGACGAGCCGCGACGCCAACCGCGTCCAGGAAGTGTCGGAGATCAGCCGTGGCCTCAAGGCCCTCGCGCGCGAGCTGAAGATCCCGGTCATCGCCCTCTCGCAGCTCTCCCGCCAGCCGGAGATGCGCGAGTCGCGCGAGCCGCGGCTGTCTGACCTGCGCGAGTCCGGCGCCATCGAACAGGACGCGGACCTGGTCCTCTTCCTGTGGCGCGAGAAGGAAAAGGCCGGCGAGGACGAGGGTGCCGACGGCGAGGTCATCAACCTGCGGCTGGCCAAGCACCGCAACGGCCCCACGGGCGAGGTCAAGCTCTGGTTCAAGAAGAGCCAGACCCGCTTCGTCAGCTACGCCGCCGAACGCTACGCCAAAGCCGTATGAAGGACGGCCGAGGTCCAGGCGTGAAGTCGTGGCTCGTGGCGGCAGTGGTCGCCGTCGCGCTGATCGCGGGTTGCGCGCCGAGCGCTCAGACGCGTGGCAGCGAGTCGAAGGAGGCTCTGGTAGAGGCCTACCTGACGGCGCTCCAGGCAGGCGAGTCGAGCGCGATGCTCTCGCTCGTCAAGCCCGGCGTCGAGGCGCGGGTGGAGGTAGCCGACGCGATACGGAAGAACGGTAGTCGACCGCTCCGGGACGTCACCATGAGCTATCTCGACGAGTTCGGCGGGATCTACATCGAGGCGACCGTGAATGGCACGAGCACGGGCGACGGCTCGAAGCTCCAGCTGACCATCCCGATGAGCCGCGACAATGGTCGCTACTACCTCGCGCTGGGGCATGCGCCCCCGACCGGAAGCGAGGCGGACACCGTCAGCCCGTCGACCACGGCGACCTAAGCCGAGCTTCCGTGCGCAAACATCAACTCCATGATGCCTTCGCGATCCGTCGGCTGGGACGATCCTGGTCGCGCCCCTTGACACAGAGAACAGGAGGGCGCGGACGTCGAGATTGAACCGTTCGAGCTGCGGGAGCGCATAAGGCAGTAGAGGGAGGCTCCCAATACTCAGACCTATCACCAACGAGCTCACCCCCAGCCTCACGGCTGGCTTACGTTCCGTCGTGGGTCTGGCCGGGCAGCGGTTTCTGGCGGCGGCACTCTGCCTGGTAGTGGCTGGCTGTGCCGCGGGCAACACGACATCGACGGTCCCGAGCCAGGCGACCGTTGCTCCCGCCCTAACTCCCGCCCAAGCCACGGACACCCAGGGCCACTATCAGCTGGTCTTCGAACTGCCCCGGATGGACTGGCGAACGACCGACCCGATC
>JAYVMQ010000021.1:0-24889 GCA_043758855.1 Chloroflexota bacterium | reverse complement strand
CCTCGGGATCAACGCCGGCTACTCGGCCTATGTCGCGGCGAAGGGCGCCATCAGCGCACTGACCCGCCAATGGGCAACCGAGTGGGCGAAATACGGGATCATCGTCAACGCGATCATGCCCACGTTCGTCGACACGCCCCAGGTGGCCAGCATGCTCGCGGACCCAGTGTTCAAGGCCGGCATCGTGAACCGAATCCCGCTCGGCCGGGTCGGCGAAACCGGCGACCTCGTCGGTCCCGCGATCTTCTTCTGCTCGGACGCGGCATCGTTCGTGACCGGGCAGATCCTCGGGATCGACGGCGGCCTCACCGCCACGCAATAGCCAGCACGGAGACCACCGCCATGGCACAAATCCCGATCAGCCTCGAACACGTTACGCCGAATGTCTATACGACGACCAAGCTACGTGGCTGTAACCCGAGCTTCGTCACGACCTCGGACGGCGTCGTCGCCATCGACACGCCGCAACTACCGACCCGAGCCGTCGCAATGCGCGCCGAGGCAGAGTCCCATGGCCCGATCCGCTACCTGATCAACACCGAGCACCACGTCGACCACATCTTCGGGAACTATTGGTACAAGGGCATCCAGGTCGTGAACCACCAGGGGCTCTACGACAATTTCATGGATCCGAACGCCGCCCTCGACCCATTCAACTACGCGCTCGAGGCAATCCCGACCGACGACCCTGACGCGGCACCGCTCATCCCCGACCGCGAGGTCTACTACCGGGATCCGAACAAGGGCACGATCGTGTTCACGGGCGACCTGACGTTGCGAGTCGGCGACCATACATTCCACCTGCTCCACACGCCCGGGCATACGCCCGGCCAGCTCGCGGTCCACGTGCCCGAGGAGCGCGCCGTCTTCACGGGTGACACGATCTTCAGCGAGTGCCAGACCTGGCTCATGACCTCGAACGTCGACCAGTGGATCGAGGCGCTCGAGCGGATCCGCCAGCTCGACGTCGATCACGTGATCCCGGGCCATGGTCCCGTCCAGCGCCTCGCGTACGTTGAGACTCAGCGATCCGTCCTGCTCCAGTGGAAGGCCGCGGTCGCGGACGCTGTGGCGAAGGGCTGGACGCGGGAAGAGACGATCGCGCGGGTCCGGTTCGACGACGTGTTCGGCCCCGTCGACGTCGGGCAGGGCTACATGATGGATCATATCCAGAACAACAACGCCGGGTCGCTCTGGGACAAGCTTACCGCGCTCGGCTACTCAAAGGGTCGCTGAGCAGGCCCAGCCCGGACCCCGTCCACCCCACGGGCGAGCCTCCTCGGTCGGGACGACGGCGTCCATCGGTCTCCTCGTCGACGGATGGTCAGGCGATCGATGTGGTGAGCTCCCCGATCCCCTCGATCCATGCCGTGACCGTGTCGCCTGGCTGGAGGCGCCGATGGGGACCCGGTGGTGATTCGAGGCGGACCGGGGTCCCGGTCGCAATGAGATCGCCCGGCCGCAGTGCGAGGTGGCCACTGAGGAACGAGATGACCTCGGCGATCGAGAACCGCATGTCCGACGTCCGCCCGTCCTGGATCGGCTCGCCGTTGATCCTGCAGCCCAGCCGCAGGTCGGCGGGATCGAGCTCGTCGGCGCTGACGATCCAGGGGCCGACCGGACAGAAGCCGGGCAGCGACTTGCCGAGGAGCCACTGGTCGCCGTCCAGCCTGGCGTCGCGAGACGAGATGTCGTTCACGATCGTGTAGCCGAAGACGTGCTCAAGGGCGACGCTCGGCGGGACGTTGTGGGCCGGCCGGCTAATCACGATCCCGAGCTCGCACTCCGCGTCCACGTTGTCCGTGACCGCCCGGTCCCAGCCGAGGGTCGCGTCCGGGGCTCCGACCGAACTCGTCGCCTTGGCATAGATCAGCGGTCGCGTGGGGCGCTCCCCCGCTACCTCGGCGGACGACCGGTAGTTGCGCCCGACGGTGTAGATCGCACCGGGGTCCGGGACCGCCGGCCCGAGGCTCGACGTTGCCAATGGCCAGCCTGGACCCGGCTCGCCGGGCGGCAATCGCCCTTCGCTGGCCGCGACGTCGCGCATCGTGAGGCGCGGGTCAAGCCGATACACCCGATCGCCAATGACGGCCACCACGACCGGTCCGCCAGGATCGGCGAGGGTCGCGTAACGCATCGCTCAGGCGCGGATCGTGGCGTCGGCGAACAGGGGCGCCACGGCGGCTCGCATGACGTCCGCCATCCCGGCCATCCCGGTCCAGCGCTCAAACGCGATCGCGCCCTGTTGAATCAGCATCTCCGACCCATTCGCCGCGCGCAGGCCGCGGGCGCGCGCGGCCCGGAGCAGCGGTGTCTCCAGCGGCACGTAGACGAGGTCGAAGACCGTCGCCGAGGCTGGTAACAGCTCGACCGGGATCGTCGCGCCCGGGTCCAGCATGCCGACCGTGGTCGCGTTGACCGCCAGGTCTGCCGATCGTAGCGCCGTCTCGAAGCCGGGCCCGGAAAGTCCCACTGCCGACCGGGCACCTGACCCGACGCCCGTGAGGTGCTCGATGAGCCTGGCCGCCGTCACAGCTGTGCGGTTCCCGACGGTGACCCGTCGGGCCCCAGCGTGGAGGCAGGCGAAGACCACCGCGTGTGCGGCGCCCCCGGCGCCGGCGACGACTACGTCCGCCCCGGCGAGTGATCGGCCCATCGCCAGCTCCGCCCCTGCCCGGAACCCCGGGGCATCCGTGTTGAAGCCGACGAGCCGACCGGACGCGGTGCGCACGACGTTGTTCACCGCACCGATCGTCTCGGCGTCGGCGTCGATCTCGTCGCACAGCCCGGCCACGAGCCGCTTGTAGGGCGCCGTGACGCCCAGGCCAAGCCAGTCGCGTCCGCGTGCCTCCCGGACGGCCTCCTCCACCGCGCCCGGCTCGAGCTCGAGCAGAACGTAGCGCCCATCGATCCCGGCCGCGTCGAACGCGGCATCATGCATGACCTGGGAGTGGCGTCGGGTCAGCGGCTTGCCGATGAGGCCGACCCGAAGCGTCATGACTCGATCGTCACCAGGGACCGGTTCGGTCGGCGGACCGGCCCGGCCGTCGCCGGAAAGGCCACGTTCGGGATGATCTCGTCGACCCAGCGCTGGAGCTGGGCCGGGTCCGGGGTCATGGTGTGCAGGATGAATTGCTCCACCCCGGCATCCGCCCGGGCCTGGAGCGACGCGACGATCTCGTCCGGCGTCCCGAACAGGTAGACCGACTCGAGGTAGCGCTCGCCGCGTTCGGAGCTCATCACCTTGAGGAATGCCCGGTGCTGCTCCTCCCGGGCCTTGGCCGGGTCGTTGGTCATGACGAGATGCAGGAAGTTCTCGTGGGCGACGGCGACTCCGGCCGGATCCTGACCGTTCTCGCGGAAGTACGTCTGGAGCTCCGCCCAATCACGGGCGATCTCCTGGGGCGGACAGGTCGGACGCGGGATCCAACCGTCCGCCCGCAGGGTGCGAGCCTTGACCGAGGTCACGAACTTCGGAACGTCGGGCGACTTCGCGTCGGCCAGCTGCGAGCCGCCACCGACCCAGATGGCCGGGCGCTGACCGGTCCGCGGTTCGATGAACACGTCGTCGACCGAGTAGAACTCGCCGTGGTAGGTGACCCGCTCGCCATCAAACAGAGGCAGCATGATGTCGAGCATCTCGTCGGTTCGCTTGCCACGCTCGGACTTGTGGACGCCAACTGCCTCGTACTCAACGTCATTCCAGCCGACCCCGGCGCCCAGGATCATTCGGTTGTCAGACAGGAACTGGAGCGTGCCCAACTCTTTGGCCAGGAGCACCGGGTTGCGCAACGGCATGATCAGGATGGACGTGCCCAAGCGGACGCGCTCCGTGGCACCGGCGGCGACGGCCAGGGCCATCAGCGGCTCAAGCCAGTGGACGGAATAGAACCGCTTGGCGGCCAGCAGGTGGTCGGTGACGAACAGCGAGTCGAAGCCCAGCTCCTCCACGGTTCGGGCGAACGACTTGATGCCCCGGGCGCGCTCCGGTCCGTCGCCCTCCCAGACATACGTGGGCAGGAACACACCGAATCGGCCCGGTTCAGCCATGAGCGATCAACCTCCCCATGCTGGGCGACCTCATCGGCCGCGGTAGTCCGGGTCGCGCTTGCCAAGGAATGCTGTCGCTCCTTCTACCATGTCCTCGCTGGCGAAGACCCGTTGCGATGCCTCGAGCTCAGCGGCCAGACCCGCGTCGAGATCGACCTCGGTGGCCAGGTCGATCAGGCGCTTCGCCTCACGAACGGCAAGTGGGCCTCGGGCGGCGATCTCCTCGCCGATCGCCATCGATCGCGTGACGGCGTCGCCGGCCCGCACGACCTCGTGAACGAGGCCAATCCGCTCCGCTTCGGCGGCCGTGAGCACCCGGCCGGTCAGAATCAACTCCCTGGCACGAGCCGAGCCCACCACGCGCGGCAGGCGTTGCGTGCCTCCGGCGCCCGGGGTGACGGCCAGGCGCACCTCGGGCAGGCCGAGCCGGGCGCGCTCCGATGCGATCCGCAGGTCACAGCACAGCGCGAGCTCGAGCCCGCCGCCCAGGGCGTTGCCTTCGATCGCGGCGATCGTGGGCATCGGCAGGCCGGCCAGCCGGCGCGCGACGCCCGACTCGAGCTCATGCCGCTCCCGGCCCCCGGGACCCCGCTGGACTTCGAACTCGCCGACGTGCGAGCCAGCCGAGAAGGCACGTTCTCCCCGCCCGCTCACGACCACCGCTCGGACCTCGTCGGCGGACGCGGCAGCCAGCGTCGCGAGCGCGACGTCCAGCTCCTCGAGCAGCGCGCGCGTGACGAGGTTGAGCGGCGGGTTGACCAGCTCGAGACGGGCGACCCGGCCGAGTTCGAGCTCGACCAGCATGCTCACGTGGTCCTTCCGAAATCAGCAGCCAGACCCATCGGCCCGGGCGCGTACAGGCGAGCATCCATCGTCCGCAGGTCCTCGGAGACGCGAGGCCGGAAGCCCATCTGACCCAGGACATCGCGCTCAACGTCGATCCCGGGCGCGACCTCGATCAAGGCGAGGCCGCCCGCCTCGAGGGCAAACACGGCACGCTCGGTGATGTAGCGGACCTCCTGCCCGCGCTCGCGAGCCAGGCGGCCATTGAACGAGATCTCACGCACCTCGGGCACGAACTTGGCGAGGCTACCTTCGCTGGCGATCCGGACGCCGCCGTCGATCTCGATCTCCAGCCCATCCGTGGTCAGCGTCCCCACGAAGTTGATCCGCCGCGTCCGCGCGCTGATGTTCGGGAATCCGCCAGGACCCCGGACCCGTCCCTCGAAGGCGTGGACGTTGACGTTCCCCTCCACGTCGACCTCGGCGAACGAGAGGCTCGCCACATCGAGGCCGCCGCCATCGTAGAAGTCGAACATGTAGGGCTCATCGATCATCGCCTGGTAGTTGAACCCCGCGCCGCCTTCGTTGCCGGCAACGGGCACGCCGCCGAAGATGCCCTGCTCCACGGTCAGCACCAGCTGGTCGGTGATGCCCTCTTCCCATGCGACCCGGCCGATGATCTGGCTGATCCCGAAGCCGAGGTTGCAGATGGCGCCGGGCGGGAACTCGAGCAGTGAGCGGCGGGCGATGATCTTGCGGACGTCGAGCGGCAACGGGGGTTCCGGGCGAATCGGTCGGCGCAACGCACCCGCGTAGTAGGGCGAGTCCCTCGTGATGTACGTCTGCCATTGGTCCGGTTCGACGTAGACATAGTCGACCAGGGCCCCGGGCACTTTCACGTCGCGCATCCGTAGGCTGCCCCGCGTGGCGAGCTGCCGGACCTGGGCGATGACGATGCCCCCGCTGTTGCGAGCGGCCATCGCCATCGACAGCATTTCGCCCTGGATCGCCTCGCCCTCCATCGTGAGGTTGCCCTCCTCGTCCGCGGTCGTCCCGCGGATGACCGCGACGTCGATCGAGAACGCGTGAAAGAGCAGCCATTCCCGGCCGCGCAGCGTGACGACCTCGACGAGGTCCTCTGTGGTGCGAGCGTTCTGCTTCCCGCCGGTCTGGCGCGGGTCCACGTACGTACCGAGACCGACCTGGGTCACGACCCCTGGCCTGCCGCCAGCGATCTCGCGCATGAGCTGGGACAGAACGCCCTGCGGAAACGAGTACGACTCGATCTCGTTCGCCTCAACGAGCGCCCCGAGTCGCGGCTCGTTGCCGATGTTGCTGCCAATCGTCCGGCGCATCAGGCCGGACAGGCCGAGCTGCGAGAAACCCCGGTCCGCGAAGTCGCCGATTCCCACGATCCGGACGGTGGTCAGGTCGCGCGGCCGGCCCTCCTCCGCATAGACGCGGGCCAGCTCGTCGATGAACCGCTGGGGCAGGGCGTGGCCGGCGCCGGAGCCACCGATCACGATGGTGCTGCCGTCACTTACCAGGCCGACTGCCTCCCGGATGTCAACGATGCTGGTCACGGCATATGTCCTCCGCCGTTCGGGTTGAGGGTCTGGCCCAGGTACAGGCTCGACGCGTCCGACAGCAGGAAGATCACCGAGTCGGCGACTTCGTCGGCCCGTCCGAATCGGCCGAGCGCCGTGTCGCGCAGCCGCCGGCGGCCCTCTTCGCTGTCGACCAGGTCGGTCGTCATCTCCGTGACCGTGACACCTGGGGCGACCGCGTTGACGCGGATCCCATGCGGCCCGAACTCGCGGGCCAGCGCCCGGGTGAGGCCGATCAACCCAGCTTTTGCGGCGCTGTACACCGCAGTCTCGGCGACACCGATCTGCCCGAGCCGTGAGGCGATGTTGACGATACTGCCGCTGCGGCGTTCCATCATCGAGGGCAGGACCGCGCGGATGGTGTGAAAAGCCGCGCTCAGGTCCGTCGCGATCACCTCGTCCCACTGGGCTGGCTCGGTCTCGAGGAACGGCCCAACCAGCGTCCGCCCGGCGTTGTTCACGAGGCCGTCCACGCGCCCGAACCGTTCAATGACGGCGGCGACCAGCCCCTCCGCCTGGCGGCCATCGCCGACGTCGGCGGCGAACGCCTGGCTCTCGACGCCGAGGCTACGCGCCCGTACCACGACATCCTCAGCGGCACCAGCGGACCGGAGGTAGTGGACCGCCACGGCCGCCCCTTCTGAAGCCGCTTTCACGGCGATTGCGGCGCCGATCCCCCGGCTGCTGCCGGAGACGAGCACGACTCGACCGGTGAGCAATCCGGCCATCAGCGCGCCCTTGCCGTAGTGATAGGACCCGGGCCAAACGACGCCGATGCCCGCGGTGGAGCCGTCGACTCGCGCATGACCAACTCGACCGGCAGCACTTCTCGCCGCGGCCGTGCGCCAGCCAGTATCTGCTCGGCGAACTCGAAGCCTCGTCGGCCGATCTCGCGGAGGGGCAGCCGGACGGTCGACAGCGCGGGCTCGGCCATCGCCGCGACCTGGATGTCGTCGAAGCCGGCGACGGATACCTCGTCCGGGACGGCGATGCCGAGCTCCGCCAGCCGCTCGAGCGCACCCAGCGCGAGCAGATCGTTGGCAGCGCACACGGCGGTGAACGGGGCGCCCCCGGCCACCAGGGCATCGATCCCGCGAGCACCGGCCTCCCGGTTGAACCCCGTGCTTACGACCACGTGCTCATCGACCTCGATGCCCGCCTCGGCGAGTCCCCGGAAATAGCCCTCGGACCGGCGGTGCGCGACGGACAGGGAGGCCGGACCGGCCAGGAATGCAATCTGGCGGTGCCCGAGCCGGACGAGCTCGGCAACCATCCTGGCGATGCCGGCGACATTGTCCACGCCGACATCGGCGTCCCCGAGGTCGTAAGGCGAAAGATGAACGACGGCCGCACCGTAGCCGCGCATCGCCGCGACGTGCTTGCCCATTTCCTCATTGACCGCCGGATCGTCGAACCCGCTGCCGGCGAAGATGAGCGTCGCGGCGCGCATCGACCGCAACAGGCGGACATATGAGTTCTCGCGCTCCGGCACCCGATCCGAGCTGCACGTGATGACCAGGTTCCCGCCAGGCGCGGCAGCGTCCTCGACTCCGCGGACGATCTCCGAGAAATACGGATCAGTGATGTCGTGGACGACGACGCCGACGACCGGGATCGTGCTCTTGAGCAACCCGCGGGCCAGGGCGTTCGGGACATAGTCCAGGCTCTGGGCGGCCTCCAGCACGCGAGCACGGGTCCCGGCGCTGACGGCGTACGG
Source organism: Chloroflexota bacterium (assembly GCA_043758855.1). Taxonomy (GTDB): domain Bacteria; phylum Chloroflexota; class Limnocylindria; order Limnocylindrales; family CSP1-4; genus Fen-1039. The sequence continues at coordinate 16,732 of JAYVMQ010000021.1, read as the reverse complement.
CGCCGCCGAGACGACGCGTGACGCCGTCGCGGGCGAGACCCCGGCCAGCCGGGCCACGTCGATGAGCGAAGCCATGTGCCTGATCCGCCGCTCAGAACGGGAAGGTCGGCGGCTGGTCCCGCACGGTGACCCACTGCCACTCGGTGAACGTGTCGAGGCTGGCCTCGCCGCCATATCGGCCGCCGTTGCCGGAGTCGCCCATTCCGCCGAAGGGGATGATGGCCTCATCGTTGAGGGTGCCGTCGTTGACATGGACCATCCCGGTCCGCATCCGGTCGGCGAACTCGAGCCCGCGAGCCAGCGACCGCGTGTAGATCGAGGCGACGAGGCCGTAGGCACTTGCGTTGGCCAGGGCAATCGCCTCCTCGGCGCTGTCGAACACGGTGATCGGGGCGACCGGCCCGAAGATCTCGTCGGTGAAGGCAGGCATGTCCGGCGTCACCGAGGTCAGGACGGTCGGCCGATAGAACAGACCCTGGAAGGTGGCGCCCTCGTTGACGACTGCGCCGGCGGCGATCGAGCGCTGGACGATGCCATCGACCCGGGCAATCTGCTTCTCGTTGACGATCGGACCGAGCTGGACATCCTCGCGATACGGGTCGCCTGTGCGCAGTCGCCGCGCCTTGTCGGTGAGAGCGGCGATGTACGCGTCGGCGATGCGACGCTGGACCAGGTGCCTGCCGGCAGCGAAGCAGACCTGGCCCTGGAACTGGAACGCGGAGAAGGCGCCTGCGGCCGTCGCCGCATCGAGGTCGGCGTCGTCGAGCACGATGAATGCGTTGTTGCCACCTAGCTCCAGCGACACCTTCTTGAGCATGCCGCCCGCCAGCTGACCGACGCGTCGACCGACAGCCGTTGAGCCCGTGAACGACACGACCGGGATATTCGGATTGGTCACGATCGCCTCGCCGACATCGGCGCCGCCGAGGACGATTTGGAGCAGCCCGTCGGGCAGACCCGCCTCGCGGAAAACCGCCTCGAACATTGCCCCTCCCACAATGGGCGTCTGCGGGTCCGGTTTGAGGATGACCGCGTTGCCGAGCGCCAGGGCCGGCGCGACGACCCGCATGCCGAGCACAGATGGCGAGTTCCAGGGAGTGATGGCGCCGATGACTCCTACGGGGACCCGGCGGACCATGGACAGTCGCCCCTTGACCGCCGACGGCATGAGCGAGCCGTACGGCTGTGACGGCAGCGTGGCCGCGTTGAGGATCTCCTGGTAGGCGAAGGTCGACTCGTGATGCATCTTGCTGTGCGATGCGCCGGTCTCCCGCTGCGTCCACGTCCCGAATCCGTCGCGATTCGCCTCATAGATCTCCGCGGCCTTGCGCAGTACACGGGCGCGCTCCTGGTAGCTCGTCGCGGCCCACGCAGGCTGAGCGGCCTTCGCGGCCTCTGCGGCCCGCGCGACGTCGTCGACGGTGGATTCCCGAACCGTCGCGAGGAGTCGACCGGTGGCCGGCTCCCGATCCTCGATCAGAGCGCCCGTGCCGGGCTCCCACGACTTGAGAAACGTCTCGAGCCAGCCCGCTGCCGCGGACTCAGTCGTGTCAGCTGCCAGTGCGGCCATCGTGTCCTCCCTCCTGCGTTCCGGCGTCTGTCGTCCAGCGCTCGGCGTAGGTTCGCGGTAAATCCGTCCCGACGGCACGCTGTCCGGTCGTCGGATCGCGCCACACCTGTCCACGAGCGAGGACTGCGTCGATCAGCCCTTCCTCGAGATAGGCGGGGTACTCCCACGACCGCAGGTCAAGCGCCACCTGCCCGGGATATCCGATGAGCTCCCGGACGCCACGGTCCGTGTAGTAGCCGGCGACGATCACCAGCTGGAGCGCGCCGAGCCTCGCCGCCTCGTCACGGCCAAGGATGTCGAGCCGCGCCTGTACGTCGTCACCGAGCTCGCGCCGAAGCGCCGCTCCGAGCGGTTCGATCAGATCTGGCCGGGCGTTCAATACGAACCGCAGCCGATCGTCACCGAGCACTGCCGCCGCGGACGGCATCCCGTGCGCGGCCGGGATGAGAACGTCGGCGGTTGCGCTGAGCGTCGCCCGCTCGAAGTCATCGAGGTTCGCCAGCGGATCGGCCGAGGCCGCGGAGCGGATCGGCTCGACGGTCATCGCGGCACCTGCTGTTCAAGGCGGGTCTCGATCATGTGGTCCGCGGCGCGCAGGGCGATCGCGACGATCGTGGACGTCGGGTTCACGCCTGATGAGGTCACGAAGCACGAGCCGTCAACGACGTACAGATTGGGGACGTCATGGCTGCGGTTCCAGCGGTCGAGGACCGACATCTTGGGGTCATCGCCCATCCGCGCGGTCCCCAGGAGATGCCAACCCGAGTAGCGCATGAGCCGGTCGACCTCGATCTTGTAGGCGCCGGCGGCGAGGAGCGACTCCGTGGCTCGCTCGATGTGGAAGTCGAGCATCCGGCGCGAGTTGTCGGACATTCGGTAATGGACCTCGGGCGCCGGGATGCCGGACGAGTCGGTGACCGTCGACGAGAGGGTGATGCGGTTCGATTCGGCGGGCAGGTCCTCGGCGAACAGACCCCAGTTCGCGCCGTGACCGAGATGGGATTTCACGTGGGCATGGTGGTCGGTGCCCCAGATCTGCTCGCCCGCACGGCTCGGTAACGCTGTGTTGATCGGCCCACCCGTCGGCGCCAGGCCCCATCGGGCGCCGCGGACGAAGCCGCGCTTTTCGTCAGTCTCATAGAACTCGAGCGACTCGATGAGGTCACCAAACTGGCCCTGCCAGCTCATCAGCGGTTCGTCGAACAGGCCGGCGACGTTGGCGAAGGGGTGCATCATCAGGCGCTTCCCGACGAGACCCGACGAGTTCGCCAGCCCGTCGGGGTGGCGCGGGCTCGTCGAGAGGAGGAGCAGGCGGGGCGTCCCAATCGCATTGCTCGCGAGGACAACTGTTCTCGCCGGTTCGAAGTGCTCGCCGCCTTCCTTGTCAATCCAGGTCGCGCCGGTTGCCAGGCCTCGCGCATCGGTCTCGATCCGGCGGACCCGGGCGCCGGTGACGAGACGTGCACCGTGGACAATGGCCTTCGGCCAGTGGGTCAGGTCGGTCGATGCCTTGGCGCCCTCGTTGCAGCCCGACTGGCACGTGCTGCGCTGTACGCATGGTCGTCGGCCGTCGTAGGGCGTCGAGTTGATCGAGTTGAATTCTGGCCACCAGTGCCAGCCCAGCTTGGTCATTCCACGGGCGACCTTGAGGCCCGCCGGCCCAATTGGGAGCGGTGGCATCGGCGCGTCGTGTGTGTCCGGCGGATAGGCCGGATCTCCAGGCAGGCCGGACACCCCAAACTCACGGTCCGTCCGGTAGAAGTACGGCAACAGTTCGAAGTAGTCGATCGGCCAGTCGTCGGCGACGCCGTCGAGCGAGCGGACACGGAAGTCGGACGGGAGTGCCCGCGGCCACGCACCCGCGAAAATGATCGTCGAGCCGCCGACCGCGTTGTACATCAGGGGCGAGACTGGACTGTCGTCCTCGACGATCGGGTAGTCCTGCGCGAGTCCGCGGATGTTCGGACTGGTCGCCCAATCGCTGCGAGCCTTCAGCTCCCAGTCGAGCTTGTTGCCCGGATAGTCCGCCCGGTCGAGCCAGTCACCCTGCTCCAGGCAGACGACGGAGAAGCCGGCCTCGGCGAGCCGCCGAGCGACCACTCCCCCGGAGGCACCCGCGCCGACGATCAGGACATCTGCCGGTTCGGACGCCAAGGCTGACTCCTTTACACGACGACAGTTCAGACGCTGCGCGACGGTTTGAGGGCCGCGACGGGCTTCGCCGGCCACGATAGCAAAGGTTCTCTATTGTCGCATCACGATACCAGTCGGGGACGTCTGTTGTCCGCTCCCCAGGACCCGGCGAGGGCCGCTGTGGGGCGCGTCGTCGAGCAGACCGACCTCGACCAGTACGCGTGCGAGGGAGGCGCGCTCGGCGTCGTTGAGCGGCAACAGTGGCCGGCGGACATGTGCGGATTCGAGCACGCCGAGGATCTGAAGGCACTCCTTGAGGCGCACCCGGTAATCCCCTACTGGCGCGGCGAACACCACGTCGGCAAGCCGTTGGACCCGCCGGCCCAGCGCCAGTGCCTCCTCGGTCCGGCCGGCCTGCCAGGCCTTGATCATGTCGACCTGTTCGCGGGTCATGACGGCGCCGAAGCCGATGAGCGCACCTTTCGCGCCAAGCAGGAACGATTCCAGGATGAAGTTGTCGTTGCCGGTCAGCAGCGTGATCGGACGTGGCAGCTGTTCGAGGAGGCGGGCCACGTCGACGAATCGTCGCGCGTCGAACGAGGCCTCCTTGATGGCCACCACCCCATCGACTGCGGCCATCGCCTGGAGCGTGTCGGTCTCGAAGTTGACACCGGCCAGCGCAGGCTGGAGCTGGAACAGGATCAGCGGCAGTCCGACATCCGCGATCGCCTCGTGGTAAGCGACGGGGACCCGCGGGTTGAGCGGCTGGCTCAGGTAGGCCGGGATCGGGAAGACCAGCAGCGCGTTCGCGCCGGCGTCCCGGAAGTCGCGTGCCTGGCGAACGGCGGCATCCGTGGACGGTCCAGCCAGACCGGCGACGATCGGGGTATCTGTCAAGTCGCGGACGATCTGAATGACCCGGACCTTCTCTTCGTGACTAAGGTGGGGGCCTTCACCGGTGTCGACATTGATGGCCAATGCGACCGGCCCCTGCCCGACGACCCATCCGATGTAGGAACGCAGAGCCGGCTCGTCGATGCTGCCGTCGGCGTGCATCGGCAGGACCGTGGCGGGGATCAGACCGTCGAGGTTCAGGCTCATCTGTTCTCCTGATCGCGATGAAAGGAACCAACGGCTGGCGAAATCATAGGCGGACGTGCCGGGCGCGAGCCGGGCCCTCAAACCGCTACTGCCAGGGCGATGGCAGGTGTGTGAGCGGCTCGTGATCCGGAAGCACGTCGGTCTGCAGGGCCGGGTCGGCCGCGGGTACATACCGCTCGGCGACCCCGAGCTCCTTCAGCACGATATTGCGCGCCTGCGCGATCGCGGTCGCCTTGTAGAACGCGATGGTCCGATTGGGTCCCTGCCGGCCGAACCCGCAATCGGTCGAGAGGACCAGCTTATCCGCCGGGATCACTTCCATGGCGCGGCGCACCCGCCTGGCCACGGTCGCCGGCATATCAGCCTGCAGGGTGCGATGGTTCACCACGCCCACCGCGACCTTCTTCGCCAGTCGGCCGGCATAGGGCTTGAACAGGTCGATCTCGGCGAAGTCATTCTCAGTCGCCTCGATGGTCCAGACGTCGCCCTTCAGGCGCTCGAGGTAGATTTCGATTGAGTTCGCATAGGACTCGCCGGTGTAGACCTTCTGCATCAGCGGGTTGCCCCAGCAGGTGTGGATCCACAGCTCGACGTCGTCGAGGCCGTCGACCTCATGGTTGAAGGCGTCGACCATGAAGTCGAGCATCTCCGTCTGCTCGGGATGGAAGGCGGCGCTGAAGTGGATCGTCGGTTCCTCGATCTGGATCACCTTGGCGCCGGCGGCGGCTAGCTGACGGAGCTCTTTGTTCATGGCCGTGGCCATGTCCCAGATCAGCTGCTTCTTGTCGTCGAGGTCGTACTCGGCCGTATGGCTGTCGAGGAAGATCGAGAGCACCTGCGACGAGCAGGTACCGAACTTGACCGGCTTGCCGGACCCGGAGCGAGCTTGGGCGATCCGCCAGAGCTTGGCGTACTCGAGCGGATTGCGAGGGTCGTGCTCAACCTTGCCGACCACCCGCGGCCACCGCCACGTCGTCTCGATCTCGTTCATGAGCGTCCCGGCCGGGAACGCCAGAAGACTGTCGCGCGAGCCCTCGTATTGCAGTTCCTCGTGCTCGAACCCCTTCCAGCGCTGCAGCGGGTAGTGATGCCAGGAGCGGCCGGCGTAGTCCTCGTCGAGCTGGTAGTCGCCGTTCGTGAGGATGTCGAGTCCTGCGCGCTCCTGCTCGGCAATTACGACGGCGTGTGCGTCCAGAAACTGCTCACGGAAGCGGACGTCGAGCAATGCTGTGTCGAGCGGCCGGCCCCACAGGCCGCCGTCGTACCAGCGCGGCCGCGGCCACGATCCGGTAACGGTCGCTGGGAGCAGCAAGTCCTTGGTGGCCGTGAGCATCTCGCCTGCGCCTCCTCGTCGAGATCCGGTGGTGCATCGATCCAGGTCCTGGGCTATGTGTCGACGGGGAGCATACGACCAGATCGCTGGGCGCGTGGTGCCGACCAATGGTTAGGCATTGGGTGGTTGGTCAGGCTCGGCCGGCAGCCACCTCGTCCGCCCGGCTCCGACCGGCGAGCTGGAGCAGGTCTTCGTGGAGCTCGAACCAGATCCCGTGGTAGCTGTCGACCCGGGGCGACGCCACGTAGCGCCCGTCGCCGCCGAGGGTCTGCACGCTCGCCCGACTGAGTCGCACCCGGTAGCCCGCCAGCCGAGCGCAATGGGACTCCAGAGGGGTCAGCCACGCCAGCGTGTCGGCATGGAGTTCGGCCAAGCGGTCCAGCACCGTCCGGTCGTAGTCCACGTCCGAGTGGTCATTCGTAATTTGGCCCGAAGGATCTGCGCGGAGCTGCCAGGCGGTCACCGTGTCCTTCATCCGGCGATCGAGGCCAACGAATCCGTCCAGCGCCTCAGTGGCTCCCGGAACACCCCAAGCGGCTTGCTCGGCGGCGCGCAGCACAGCCGTCCGAACCGTGCCCTGCTCGGTCAGCCGGTAGGCACCGGCGACGATCGCGGTCAGGCCGTCGATCGTCAGCTGGTCGAGGATCGGTCGGATCGCGTCGGGCGCGGAAAGGACGGCATCGGCGACGCCCTGGATCGCGGCAAAGCCCTTGATGGCGATCGCCTGGAGGCAGTCGTCCGGCGTCAGCTTGCGAGCCTGGGCGAGCAGACTGGCTGACTTGGTGACCAGCGGCTCGTCGCCACTGCCGACACCCAGCTCGGTCGCCCACAAACGGAGGATCTGGGTCTCGGGCAGGATCTCGCTCGCGCTGGGGATCATCCCCTCGAAGACCTCGCCGGTGCTGCCGTCGATCGTGATGACGTCCCCGACATGCAGAATCCTCTCACCGACAACGACCTGGCCCTCGCGGACCTCGATCCCGGCAGCCCCCACCACCGCGGGGATCCCCCACCCGCGGGCAACCACCGCCGCGTGGCTCGCCAAGCCGCCACGCGAGGTGAGGATGCCGGCCGCCCGGGCCATCCCGTGGATGTCATCGGGCGAGGTCTCGGCCCGGACAAGGATCGTCGGCTGGCCTTCCTCGGCCGCGTTGAGCGCGGCCTCGGGGCTCGTGACGATTGGACCACTGGCCACTCCTGGCGAGGCGGGTAGTCCGGTCACGAGGGGCAGGATCAAGTTGCTCCGAACGGTCCCGCCGGTCGGCGGGTGGACCAGCAGCCTCGCCACTCGCTCGACCGCCTCGGCTCGCGACAAGGGGAACGTTGCATCCTGGGCCATATCCACGGCGATCCGAAGCGCTGCCTGCGGGCTCCGCTTGCCCACCCGGACCTGGAGCAGCCAGAGCCGACCCTCTTCGATCGTGAACTCGATGTCGCACAGATCGGCGAAGTGGTGCTCCAGGCGCAACGCGTACTCCTGCAGCTCGGCAGCCACGGGAGGCAGGCGCTCGTCCAGGACCGCGATCGGCTCGGTCTGGCTCGTCCCGGCAACCACGTCCTCACCCTGGGCGTCGAACATAACGTCGCCGTAGGGCACGGCCTGTCCGGTCGCCGGATTGCGGGTGAACAGGACGCCGGTCGCCGAGTTCGGTCCACGGTTGCCAAAGACCATCGCCTGGACTGTCACGGCCGTCCCGAGATCGCCCGGGATCCCCTCCTTGCTACGATAGGCCCTGGCCCGGTCGCTATTCCAGGACCGGAAGACGGCCTCGATGGCCAATCGGAGCTGGAGCCAGGGGTCGTCCGGGACGTCGCTGACACCGACGATCGCACGAAATGTCGTCTCGAAGCGCCTGCGACAGCTCTGCGCGAACGCGTCGCTGCCGGACACCTGGCCCAGGCCTTCCGTCGTGGCCTCGTTCAGGCCCAGGTCAAGGATGGTGTCCATCATCCCGGGCATCGAGACCGGCGCCCCTGACCGAACACTGACCAGAAGCGGATCCGCCGGGTCACCAAATCGGCGCCCGACGGCTGCCTCGACGGCAGCCATCCGCGCCCGGATCTCCGCGTCGAGGCCGGCCGGCCAACCGCTCGCCAGGAAGCTTTGGCAGGTCGCGGTCGTGATCACGAAGCCAGGCGGCACCGGCAGACCGAGCTCACGCGACATCACCCCGAGATTGGCGGCCTTGCCGCCGACGAGCGCCCGAAGGTCATTCGGCGTGAGGGCGTGGGCAGCATCGAGGGCGAATGCGTACGTCATTGGCGGTGATTGAGGGCCCGCCAGACCCGCTCCGGTGTCAGGGGCAGGTCGCGGATGACCGCACCAGTCGCATCGGCGACGGCGGCGGCCACGGCTGGGGCGACGTTGAGGAGGGCCCCTTCGCTCATTCCTTTCGAGCCATATGGGCCCGGCCCGTCGTGGTTCTCGATGACCTCGCTCTCCATGAGCTGGGGCAGGTCCATGCTGGTCGGGATCCGGTAGTCGATCGCTCCGAGATTGCGGATCCGGCCCGCGTCGTCGTAGAGGTAGTGCTCCATCAGCGTGTGGCCGAGGCCCATCGTCGCCGCCCCCTCGTCCTGGCCGCGGACCTGGAGCGGGTGCAGGGCCTTGCCCACGTCGGAGACGGTCACGTGGCGCGCGACAACGATATCGCCGGTGGCCTGGTCGACCTCGACCTCGACGGCCGTGCAGTTGAATTCGAAGAACGCAGCGGTCCCACCGAGCGGATGTTCCGGGTCAGCCTCCTTGCGCATCTCGCCAATGCCGATGACCTCGCCCCCGAGCCGGCCGAGACCACGGACCAGGACGTCACAGATGGGCATGACCCGGTCGTCGATACGAACCTTGCCGAGATCGACCACGACCGCGGTCTCCTCGACCGACTCGAGCCTCGCTGCCATCGTCCGCAGCTTGGCCTGGATGTGACGACAGGCGAACAGGACCGCGTTGCCCATCAGGACCGACGAGCGGCTGGCCGACGTCTGCTGATCGTAGGGGACAACTGCGGTGTCGCCCATGATCACCGTCACCCAGTCGAGCGGTGCGCCCAGCTCCTGGGCCGCGATCTGGGCAAAGATCGTGCGGGCGCCCTGACCCATGTCGGATGTTCCGGCGTAGACGACCACGCTACCGTCGGCGAGCAGGCGGACAATCGAGTAGGACAGCCCGGTGGTCGGCCCCGACTTCAGCCCGACGGCCAGGCCTCGGCCACGGCCTGGCGCCGGCGGACTCGCCCACCCGATCAGGGTAGCCGCCCGCTCAACGATCGCGGCCCAGTCTCCGTCGGCTGGAGTGTCGCCGGGGATGAAGACCTCCCCGCGCCTGGCGAGATTCCGCAGCCGAAGCGCGAGCGGGTCGATGCCCAGGATGCCGGCCGCCTCGTTCATGTTCGATTCGATCGCCCAGATCTGCTGGGGATTGCCGAAGCCGCGAAAAGCGGTCGACGGCGTCGTGTGGGAGAGAACGCTCCGGGCGACGATCCGGACTGCCGGAACGCGGTAGGGTCCGGCCGCGGTGTAGCTGCCCTTGGCCACTGTCCGGTCGGCAATGTCGGCGTAGGCGCCGATCAGGTAGTTCGCATCGACGTCCCGGAAGACCAGGCTCCCATCGGCTCGGAAGCCGGAGCGGACGTGGACCTCCGAGGCACCCCGGCGGACAGCCTGGAAAGTCTCCTCCAGGGTCAGGACCAAGCGCACGGGCCGACCGGCCTGGAGGGCCATGAACGCCACGAGCGGTTCGTATTTGGCGTGCTGCTTGCCTCCGAACCCGCCACCCGGGTCCGGCGCGAACACGCGGACCTTGGCCAGGGGCAGGTGGAGCAGACTGGCGATCACCCGCTGCAACCAGCTCGGGTGCTGGATCGAGCTCCAGATCGCAATCCCATCGCCGTCCGGAGCGGCGATGAACCCGTGGGGCTCGATCGCAAACTGGGTGACCATCGGGAACGTGTACGTTCCCTCGACGACGACGTCTGCCGAGGTGGCGTCAACGTCGCCCCAGCCGTAGTGGTGTTCGCGCAGGACGTTCGTGGCCGCCAGCGGATCGCCCGGCCGAAGCGCCGGATCCTGGACAAGCGGGGCGGTCGGATCGAGGGCCGCCGCGATCGTGAACACGGCCGGCAGCTCCTCGAAGTCGATCCGCACGAGCCGGGCCGCCTCCTCGGCAGCGTCCAGGCTGTCCGCGGCAATCGCTGCGACCGGTTCGCCGTGGTAGTGGGTCTCACCGACCGCGAGGACCGGCCGATCCTGGAATTGCGGCCCGAACCGCGGGACCGGCTGGGGGAGATCCGCGGCACTGATCGCGAGACGGACGCCAGCCACGGCACGTGCTGCGCTCAGGTCGACGGCGATGATCCGCGCCCGCGCGCAATCCAGGCTCACCAGCTTCACGTAGAGCAGATCGGTGAGGCGAATGTCGGCCACGTACACCTGCCGGCCGGTCACCCGGCCGAGCCCGCCAACCCGGGCAGGCGACCCGCCGACGCCCTCGTCGGTCATCACTGCGGGTCTCCGGCAGCGGCCGCGGCGAGGACTGCTTCGATGATCTGGCCATAACCGGCGCACCGACACAAGTTGCCGGCTAGACCCTTCTCCACTTCGCCGCGGGTCGGGCGCGGGTTGAGCGCCAAGAGCGCCTGTGCCGAGACCAGCTGACCCGGGATGCAGAAGCCGCATTGCACGGCGCCGGTGTCGAGGAATGCCTGCTGGAGTGGGTGGAGCCGGTCGCCCGGGGCGAGGCCTTCCACCGTCGTCACGTTGGCGCCGTCAGCCTCGACCGCGAGCACCAGGCACGAATCGACGCTGAGGCCGTCGACCAGGACCGTGCAGGCGCCGCACTCGCCGACGAGGCAGCACTCTTTCGTTCCGGTCAACGCGAGGTCCTGCCGGAGGACCTCCAGAAGGGTGTGGTGCGGCGCAACGTCGATCGAGCGCATCCGCCCGTTGACCGTGAGGTCGACCCGCCGGCTCGTCGTCATCGCCGAACGGTCCGTGCAGCGAGGCGCTCGATCGCCGTCGCGACCGCCCGGAGGCCGAGGACGTGGAGCATGGCCAGCCGATACTCGGGGCTCGCTCGCATCGATCGCGGGGACGGGCTGGCACTCGCGAACAGGGTCTCGAGGCGTTCGATCTTGGCCCGCTCCGGCGCCGTGGGATCGGCCAGCAGGCCGGTCTCGTCTGCGACGAGGACCGGCCGCGGCCCGACGCTGCCGAAGGCCAGCCGGGTGAGCCCGTCGGCGGAGACTGTACAGGTCAGAGTGACCGAGGCGAGGTCGTGGCCGCGCCGGCGCGTCCGCCGCAGGTGAACCGCGCCGACGCGCCCGGCCGGGAGTGGCAGTTCGATGGTGGTGACGAGCTCGCCGCGCGTGAGCGTTGTCTCCCCGGAGCGGACGAAGAAGTCGTTGATCGGCATCCGACGCGAGCCGTCCGGCCCGCTGGCCACGACCCAGGCGCCGTAGGCAAGGAGCGACGGCGCGGTGTCGGCCGCCGGCGACGCGTTGCAGACGTTGCCCGCCAGGGTGGCCCGATTCCGGATCTGGACCGCACCGACCACGGCTGCCGCCTCGGCCAGCGCCGTGAACCGGTCGCGTACGCGCGGGTCGGCCGCGATCTCGGTCATCGTCGCCCGGGCCCCGATGACCAGGTGGCCGTCGATCTCCCGGATGCCGGCGTCGATCTCGTCGATCCGCTTGACATCGACGACGACCTCGGGGCGGATCGAGCCATCGCGCAGCCTGATGATCAGGTCCGTCCCGCCGGCCAGGATTCGCGCCCTTGGCCCCTGGGAATCGAGAATCGCGACGGCCTCGGCGATCGTCGTTGGCCGGGCGTAACTGAAGGAGCGCATCGTGTCCCGGCCCGGTTACAGGACCCGGTCCACCTCGTCCATCAGCAACTGGGGAGTTGCCGCGCGGACGAAATAGTAGGGCCGCTTCGAGAAGCGCTCGGCGAAGCCGGCCCGCGTCGCACGGAGCACGTCCGTGTCAACCAGCGGCATGGCGTGGCCTAGAGCGAGCAGCTCATTGACCAGGAAGTAGTTCTGGAGCGAATGAAAGGTCTGGAACTGGCGCTCGAACGGGATCATTTCGGCTAGCGACGGGTCGAAGTTGCCGTCGATCGCGGGCACGACGACGACATCGATGAGCGACGGTTGATCCACCTGGCCCCACGTTGGCATGTCCCCGAAGAACTTCTCGACGGCTCGCTCAGGTGCTGCCTTGTCGGCTCGCTCGGTCCCTTCAGTGCGCCTCTTGAGGAAGACTGACTTCGAGCCCATGACCGCGACCCCGGTCTCGTCGATCAACGTCGTCTCGGTCGACACGAGCAGGCCGCCGCGCCGGCATGCCTCGATCTGGCCCATCGACTTGCCATGATTGGACTCGCCACCCAGGAACAGCACCGTCTGGCCCCGGTACTGAACGGCCGAGGAATGGAACGGGTGCAGGCCGACCGCCTCCAGGCGCAGGGCGAGCATCGTCACGATCACCTTCTGGATCGGACCCGCCGGCCACGGGCCGCTGAACGTGATCCGACGGCCGTCATACGAGATCGCCTTGAGGCCGTCCTGGTGCCAGATGATGTCCGGTTCGGAGAGGGTGACCTCGGACGCGATCCGGACGTCGGCGAGACGGTAGTTGAGGAAGCTCATGTCGTCGAGAAGGTGCGCGAGCGGCTCAGGCCCGTACACGTCGACGCGCAGCCTGGCGGGACCCGCCGACATCTCCTCGGACAGTTGCAGGGTGGGGCTCATCATTGTCCTTCAGCTTCGGGGAGTCTGGCGACGGGCGGCGGTTCGGCGTCCGGCCAACGGCGGGCCATGTTGTCGCTGACCTCGTCGAAATGACGCTGGAGAGCGTCGACCACCTCGTCGGTGTCACGCCGCTCAAGCGCCGCGAGGATCGGGACGTGGAGATCCGCCGACCACTGCGCGTCCGCTCCAGGTACGACCAGGGTGAGGTACGTGCGTGAGAAGGGCTCGAGGGAGCCCCACACCCGTTCGAGGGTCCCGTTGTCCGCGAGCGCGACGATTCGCCCGTGAAAGCGGGCATCGGCCTCGGCCACGCCATGACCGTCGTCGTCGCGGGCCGCAGTGCCCATCGCCTCAAGGAGGGCCGCGAGCTCCTCAAGGTCCGCGTGGGTCAGCCGTGGAACCGCCAGCCTGGCGCTGAGCACCTCGAGGGCCGAGCGAACCGCATACGCCTCGATGATCTCGCGGCGTGACGGACGGCGGACCCGGGCGCCCCGGAACGGCGTGATCTCGACGACGCCCAGCGCCTCCAGTCCACGCAGGGCTTCCCGGACCGGGGCCTGGCTCGTCCCAAGCTCATGGGCGACCCGGGTCTCGACGATCCGCGAATTCGGCGGGTAATGGCCATTGAGGATCCCTTCCAGGATCCGATCCTTGACCTGGTCGGCCAGGACACTCCTGGATAGCACTGTGGAGACGGCCATCCGAGCGACTCAGCGTCCGACCGGGGTGGTCGGCCCGGCCATCGATCTGGCTGATTCCGCGCGCAGGACCTCCACCCGCCCGGCCGTCCCATCGACCTTCAGGCGATCGCCCGTGACGATCCGTTGGGTCGCCACCGACGTGCCGATGACCGCGGGGATCCCGAATTCGCGGGCGAGAACGGCCGGGTGCGAGGTAGTGCCACCGGTATCGGTAACGAGGCCAGCGATCTTCGTGAAGAGGACAACCCAGGCGGGGTTCGTCATCTGGCAAACGAGGATGTCACCGTCGCGCACGTCGTCGAACTCGTCGACGGTCCGCACGACCCTGGCGATACCCTCGACAACGCCGGCCGAGGCCCCGATACCCGTGATCAATCGTTGATCGTCCGCCTGCTCCTGGTGGAAGCGATCCGGGTAGCCCCAGTTGACGAGGTACGGGAAGGCGAGCTGGGACGGAGTGACCGTGCCGACCCAGTCGCGCGGGTGAATGCGTCCAGCTACTTCGCGCTCGAGTCGGCGACTGGCGACGATCTCCCGGGCGGCGATCGCCGTGGCGCTGCCGATCAGGCTGCGCAGCTCGTTGTAGCGCAGGAACATCACGTCGTCGGCCAGGTCGAGGCGGCCGGCATCGACGAGCTTTCGGCCGACCGCCATCAGGACCAAGCGAAGGTGGGCGTTCGCGCCCTGGTCGATGTAGAAGTGGTGGTCGGGCGTCAGCGGGGCCATCCGCAGGTTGACGGCATTGGCCGCCCGCATCGCCTCGAGAGCCTCGCCGGTCAGCCCCTCGAGGACCTCCCTGGAAGCCGCGGAGATATCAAGGCGCATCGCCTCGATCGCACTTGGGAAATCGTAGTCCGTGGAGAGGTAGCCGCGGACTAGTTCGAGAACGGGCTCCATCTGCTCGCGGACCGTGGGAAAGATGAATTCGTGGCTCCACACCGCATGCCAACCGAACTCGCGTTGATACGGCTCGACCCGCTCGTCGATGAATCGCTGGCCACGTTGGGTGGATCGTAGCAACCGGGCGACCTCGGCGGCGTCGTCGGGCAAGAACGCGGCCCGCAGTTGGGCATCGTCGCGGACCTCGTTCTTCATCCGCCAGAGCGCTTCGATCGAGTCCCAGTTTCGATCGGAGGCGGAGTTCTGCAGCCGCCCGAGAAGTTGCTCATCGACCGTCCCACGGTGCTTGTCCATGACCGCCCGCAGCGTAAGGGTGGCCGACAGCTGGGCGAAGTTGAGCATCCAGTGGATCTTCCAGTGTCGATCGTGGATATCGATCGCATCCTCGAGGAGGCAGGTTGCGTCGGCCAGGTCCATCCCGGCGGCGGCGTCCAGGCGCGCCTCGAGAAAGGCGAAGTTGCGCTCCATCTCCGGCCGAAAGCGATCCCGCCACCAATCGGCAAAGTCTCGGCCGTAGACCGGCAGGACCGTGTCGAGATACGCCCCCATCGTCGTCGCGAACCACGCGTCGCGCGGCACCCGCGCGCCGTACCGGGCGCTGTACTCGGTCGCATCGATGCGCAACTCCGGATCGGCCGGGATGGCGGTTGTGTAGACGTAGCCGTTGACGTTCTTGGCTAGCCAGTCGACGGCGAAGGGCGTCCCAAAGCGCCGGAACATGTGGTCACAGCTCAACCACCAACCACCGATGTCGAAGAACATCGGGCTGACCGGGTGGGGGCAATGCAAATCGTCGTAGACCCAGAAGAAGTCCTTCTCGACGTCGGACGCCCAGGCCACCGGAAATGCCTCGTCTCCCAGGAACTGGCCGAGGATCTCCTCAGTCGCAGCCACCGGCTGGCCCTCCAAGGTCTCATTGGATTCGCTGAAGGTTATCGATGATCGATTATTGCACGTTCAATCCCGGAATTCCACGGCGGATTCCGGGTCAGCGCGACGGCATCGCCGCGAACGTTCTATCGATGTCGTCGAGCTGGCGGGCCGTTGCCCTGACCACGGTTTCGAGATAGCGCTCCCCGAATTCCGGTGTCGCCCCGCTCGGATCGCCCCATGTACCCGACCGGGATGCACGATGGACCGAGCCGGGCGACGAGAAGAAGAACGCCGTGTGCACCGAACCGGGATTCGTGACCGCCGGGAATGGCGGGAACTCCCGGTTCGCCAGGTCCATGTCGACCAGCGCCGGGTTGATCGCAAGGACCGCCGAGGTTTCACCTTGATTGGCATGTAGCCCGGTGGCCGGGTCGAAGAATTCCGCCGCCTCCGCCTCCGTCAACCCGTCCCAGTAGTTCACCGGAAAGGCGCGAACGCCGGCGGGCATCCGATCGGCTGCGGTCGCGCAGGCGTAGGCGATCGCATACGTGTTGTCGTAGTGGCCGTTCAGGAAGACGATCCTCGTGAATCCCACCGCCGCAAGCGAGACACACAGGTCCTCGACAAGGGCCATGAAGGTGGGAATCCGGACATGCACGACACCGGTGAAACCGACGTGCGGATAGGACAAGGCATAGTTGACCGGGGGCGCAACGACCGCTCCGACCTGTGGCGCGACGCGGCGGGCCACCTCGACCGGGATCAGGACGTCTGTCAGGAGTGGCCCGTGCGGACCGTGCTGCTCGGTCGACCCAATCGGCACGATCACGGTCTGGTGGTCCACCAGGAACGCCTCGACCTCGAGGGTGGTCATCTCGCCCAGGAATACCGTTGGCGGCTTCATCGCGATTTCGTCCCTCCCAAGGTGCACAGGATGCTGTTCTATGATCAATGATCGCAGGATGCTGTTCTATGATCAATGATCGATGGACATCGTGCGGTGACCTTGCCTGACAAGACCGAGCCCGAACGGCAGTCGCAACGACCGGTCGTCTCCTTCGAGACTGTGGCCGTCGGGCGACAGCGTCGGCGCATCGATGGCGGCCTGGTCATCGTCGGCCTGGCAGTCTTGCTCGTCGTCGTCGCCGTTGCCCGGCCATGGGCTGGGAGCGCAACACCACCCGTGGCGGCCGTCCGATCGGGTTCGCCCGCCCCACACCCGTCGATCCCTGCCATCGTTGCGCTACCGAGCAAGCCGACCTCGATCATCGCCGCTGCACAGTCGGCCCTGGCGCGGGTGATGCTCGACCCGGCTGGCTACGCCCACCAATGGGGTGTGGCCATCGGCGGTGCGATCCCTGGCGGGGGACCGG
>JAYVMQ010000020.1:0-7245 GCA_043758855.1 Chloroflexota bacterium | reverse complement strand
GTGGAGCATGGGGCCCGCGCCCGGCTCTCGGCCCAGGAAGATATTCTCTGCGGCGGTCAGCGACGGAACGAGCTTGAAATGCTGGTGGACCATGCCGATCCCCAACTGCGCCGCGACCAGGGCGCTACCGACCGTGACCTGCCGACCGCGCAGCACGATCTCCCCTTCGTCGGGCTGCACGATCCCAAAGAGGATATTCATCAGGGTGGTCTTGCCCGCGCCGTTTTCGCCGACGAGCGCATGGATCTCGCCTTCCCGGATCTCGAGGTCGACATGGTCGTTGGCCACGAGCTGGCCGAACCGTTTTGTTATTCCCTTGAGCTCAAGAAGAGTGGTTGCGCCGCTATTGCTCATGGGTGAGGTTGGGACTCCAGCTCGGAGGGCTGATCCCTGCGCTCTGCGCGCCGGGTTGGCTGACTCGGGAGCGCGCGCAATGCGCGCTCCCGAGCCGTACGTGCGACAGGCCTGAGGTGGCGCTCAGTCTCAGCTCGGCGATGGCGCCGGAGCGACGGCGGAGTTCACTTTCACGGCACCGCTTGCCACCAGCGCCTGGGCAGCGGCGATCTTGTCCTGGACGGATTTGGGAACGTTGGCGGTGTCGAGGATCAGCCCGACTCCGTTGTTCGTGAGATCGGAGTACACGAGCTTGCCCCACGGGGCGCTGTTGGAGATGGCCTGCTGGATCGCCGCGTAGAGCGAGTTGTCAACGCGCTTGACCATGGATGCGATGGTGTGGCCCGGGTAGAGGCCATTCTGGTCGGAGTCCACGCCGATGGAGTACTTGTCGACGTCGGCCGATGCCTTGAGGACGCCCAGGCCGGCTCCGCCGGCGACGGCGAAGACGATGTCCGCGCCCTGGTCATACATGGCCTTGGTCAGGTTGTAGGCCTTGTTGGCGTCGTTGAAATTGCCGATGTACGAGGTGATGACCTGGATGCTCGGATCGACCGACTGGGCACCCTGCTTGAAGCCAGCGACAAAGTCGTTGATGACCGGGATGTCCATTCCGCCGACCAGGCCGACCTTCTTGCCGCCGCCCGACTTCGGGAAGTCGGCCTTGTCGGTGGCCACGAGGCCAGCAAAAACGCCGGCAAGGTACGAGCCTTCATTCTGCTTGTACTGGATGCTCAGGACGTTCGGCGCATCCACATAATCGTCGAACATGATGTAGTGCTGGTTAGGGTGGTCCTTGGAGACTTGGACCATGTTGTCGTGCTGCTGGGTGCTGCCGGCGATCACGACGTTGTAGCTGCCGTCAGACACCGACTGCAAGTTCTGAAGCCACTGGGCGGGATCCGTTGGCGACGCCTGCAAGGTTTTCTGCGTCGTCCCGAGATCGGTGGTCGTCTTGATGATGCCTGCCTCGGCAGAGTCGAAGAACCCCTTGTCGCCGAGGTTGCCGCTCACCACGAAGGCGATCTTGAAACCGGCGCCGTTGGCGCTGGCAGCAGGCGATGCGGATGTCGGCCCGGATGCGGCGGCCGTCGAAGGTGCCGCCGCCGACGGGCTGCAAGCGGTCGCCACGAGGGCAACCATGGCGAGGGTCGCGGGAATGCGCGACCTCATGAGCGAAGATGCGAACATACGACTGGTCTCCTTTTGTTTCGACGGCGTCCCTGCGGGGTATACCGTCATCGCCAACCCCTTGTGTTCACCTGGATACTCCGCGCTGTCACGTCCCGAGTTGCACTTCTGCAGAGGCAAGCTCCATGACCAGGATCGTCGCCGCCAGTTGAACCGCCTCGGAGTGGCCCGGCAGCGACGGCTGAGCCCCTTTGCGCGTTACGGCCAGGGACCCGGTGGCCACGGCCAGACGCAGCGCGTCCGGAGGCTCGAGGCCCTGGAGGATGGAGACTGCCAACGCGCCGACGAAGCCGTCGCCGGCCGCGGTCGTGTCGACGACCTCGACTTCGGGCGCAGCCGCATGCCACGCACCTCGGTTCGAGACGAGCACCGCACCTAGCTCCCCGAGCGTGACCGCCACGGTGGCGCAGCCGGCTTCGCGCAGCCGCTCCGCCGCCGAGCGGGCCGATTCGATGTCATCCACGATGATCCCGGTGAGCTGCGTGGCCTCGTGCTCATTGACGACGAGCGTATCCACGGCGGCCAAAGTCACGGCGTCGATCGGGACTGCCGGCGCCAAGTTGAGGAGTACGTGCCAGCCGAATCGGCGGCCGTGCAGCGCGGCAGCCCGCGTTGCGGCAAGCGGCACCTCGAGCTGCAGCACGAGGACTACGGGCGGCTCACATTGGATCGCATCGAGGTCGACCACCGTGACCGTCTCGTTCGCCCCTGGAGCGACGACGATGGCGTTGCGCCCGTCGGGGTCGCGCAGGATGAAGGCACTCCCGGTTGGCTGGACCGGATCGATCGTCAGCTCGCTACGCACGTCGTCCGCCGCGAGCGACGCTCGAAGGAGCTCGCCGGCCGCGTCCCCGCCTATGCGGCCGACCATGATGACCTCCACCCCGAGCCGCCTGGCAGCGATTGCCTGGTTAGCGCCCTTGCCCCCGGCCGCGGTCGAGGAACGTTCGGCAAGGATCGTCTCGCCCCAGACGGGCTGGCGCATGACGTCCAGCGTCGTGTCTGCGTTCAGGCTGCCGAATACGACGATGCTCATCGCGGCCTCGCTGTCGATTCTCGTCCGATCAGCCGGGGCCGGAGCTTGACTGGCGACGCTCGACCGGCCCTAGAGTCGAGGGCGAGCTCGACCGCCAGCGAACCGAGGCGACGCGCAGGTTGATGGACGGAAGTCAGACTGGGCCGCAGGTAGGCGGCGAACACGAGGTCGTCGAAACCGACCACCGAGACGTCGTCAGGGACGTGGACCTTGTGGTGCTCCAGTGCGTGGATGAAGCCCATCGCGCACAGGTCGTTCGCGGCGAAGACCGCGGTCGGCCGTTCCTTCAGGGCCAGAAACTCGGTGGCCGCTCGCACGCCGTCATTGGCCAGGAATCCGCCCCGAATGACGGTCGGCTCGTAGCCCGCCTTCGCGAGCACTGCCCGGAAGCCGCGAAGCCGTGCCCGAGCGGTGGACGCCCCGGCGGGACCGCTGATGCAGGCGATCCGACTATGGCCCAGCTCGAGAAGATGGCGGGCGGCGAGTCGACCGCCCATCTCGTTGTCGACGGTCACGCCTGGAAGATCAAGCCCTTCGACAAGGCGGTCGATGGTGATGATCGGACACCGCTTGGAGATCTCGCGGATCACGTCGCCTGAACTCTCGGAGTTGGGAGCGACGATGGCAAACGGCACCTGGAGCGCAACAAGTGACTCGAGGTACATGCGTTCGCGCTGCGAGTCGTGTTCCGTATTGCAGAGGACGAGTGACAGGCCCGCGTTCCAGGCCGCCTCCTCGGCGCCCCGAGCGACTTCGGCGAAGAACCAGTTGGCCACGTCCGGGATTAGGAGCGGCACGATCGGGGCCCGGTTGGCGGAGAGCGCCCTGGCGAGCAGGTTTGGCTGGTAACCGAGCCGACGCACGGTCGCCATGATCCGGGCCCGACCCGGCGTCGCTCGGCCCGACGGGTTGCGCAGGACCCTCGACACCGTCGAGGCGTGCACGTTCGCTGCGGCTGCGACCTCGCGAATCGTGACCTTGTCCTGCATCAAATGCCTCGCTGCCGTACGGCTTAGCGTGCCCACGTAGCTTGCGCGGATGGTTGGGCCGCCTTGCCCGGTGGCCTCCGTTATTCGGAGTCGCTGGCGCAGCGATCGTTGTGACGCAACCGGTTGTGCAACCCGTTGTGGATGCTACTGTTCCGACAAACGCGTTGTCAACCGGCTTTTGCTGCCACCGGCTGTTGCTGCCCAGCCGACGCCGCGGGGCGCACTCGATGATCTCCACGGCACGTCCTCGGGTTCGACCATCGGTCGCGCTCGGAGGTTGAGGCCTCTATGGTGTGGGCCGAGCGCCGTGGCGCTGCCATAGCCGAGCCGGCCACAGGGAAGGAAGCGTGAACCGGAGCACAGGGGCGAGGGCGAACGATCGGGAGCCAGAGGCCGGCCGAGTCGCCGGCCCGGGTGGCGTCCGTGCCCGAGACGCCGCGGCCTCTGGCCTCGTCGCGGGCGCGCTCGGGATGGCCTCAGCCGAACTCCTGGCCGGCTTCGTGCGTGGCTTCTCATCACCCTTGATCGCCGTCGGCAGCCTGATCATCGCGCTCCAGCCAGCCGGCGCGAAGGACCTCGTGATCGGCCTGTTCGGCACGACGGACAAGCTCGTGCTGAACGTTGCCGTCGTTCTCTTGGCGCTGCTGGTTGCGACGACGCTGGGTCTGGTCGCGCGCCGCAATCTCGCCTTCGCTATCCTTGGGTTCGTTGCGTGCGGCACGCTGAGCCTTGTCGGCGCGATCTATTTCGAGGCCGTCCCGTGGCCCCCTGCCCTGTTGAGCACGGGCGTTGCCGTCCTGGCCGCCGCGGGCACACTGCGGCTGCTACTCAACCTCGCCGCACCGGTGACGGTCACAATTGCACCCGCCGCGAACCCATTTCGCCGGCGATTCCTGATCAGCAGCATCGGTCTGCTCGCCGCAGCTGCCTTGGCCGGGAGCCTCGGCCGATACCTGCTGTTGCGCTCCCACCCAACCGGAGTGCCGGCAGGAGCCATGGAGTTGCCTGAGCCAGCGGTAACCGTGCCGCCGCTGACGGCGGCCGAGCAGCTTTCGGCGCCTGGCTTGAGCCCGCTCGTCGTGCCCAATGACGCCTTCTACCGCATCGACACGTCGCTTGTGGTACCCGCGATCGACGCTTCGACCTGGCAGCTGAAGATCTCCGGCATGGTCGACAATCCGAGGACGTACAGCTACCAGGACCTGGGGGCCATGCCGCTCATCGAGCAATACGTCACCCTCGTCTGCGTGAGCAACGACGTTGGTGGCGACCTGGTCGGGAACGCTCTCTGGACCGGTGTTCGGCTCAAGGACGTTCTAGAAATGGCCGGCGTACAGCTGGGAGCGACCCAGATCGTCGGCCGGGCGATCGACGGGTTTACGGTCGGATTCCCGACTTCCTGGGCGCTGGACCCTGCCCGAGAACCGATGATCGCCATGAGCATGAACCGCAAGCCGCTGCCGGCGGAGCACGGCTATCCGGCGAGGCTCATCGTCCCCGGCCTGTATGGCTATGTTTCTGCGACGAAGTGGCTGGCCGAGATCGAACTGACGACGCGCGAGGCCTTCAATGCCTTCTGGATCAACCTGGGCTGGTCAAAGGACGGGCCGATCCTGACCCAATCCCGCATTGACCACCCGCAGTATTTCGACGAATTCCCGTCTGGCCCCACGTGGGTCGACGGCGTGGCCTGGGCGCCCGATCGGGGGATCGCCCGGGTCGAGGTCCGGATCGACGACGGCACCTGGAACGTCGTGGAGATGAGCCGGCCGATCTCAAAGGCGACCTGGGTGCAGTGGATGTGGCTGTGGCAGGCTGACCCCGGCGTCCACCACATCGAGGTCCGGGCGACCGACGGGACGGGTCAGGTCCAGACCGCGGAGCACACAAACGCCGAGCCGAACGGCGCACGCGGCCACCACAGGATCAAGGTGACCGTGCACTGAGCAGCCCGGCGGACGACGCAGCGTGTTTGTCGCCCTGGTGCGCGATGCGGGTTTCGCTGCCGCCCTTCGCCCAAAAGGGACGGCCGATCAGGCCTTCCGAGCGAATGTCTGCAGGAGCATGGCCACGAACTTGCGTTCATCGGCCTCGAAGGCGACGTCGACGTTCGGCTCGTGGCCACTGCGGTGGTGCGTGTCCATGACCGTGCGGCCGACCGTCAATTCGCCGTGAGTCTCGACGTCGACATAAACGCGCTCGGTCCGGATGATCGACCGATCGACGATGGCCGCGACGCAGAGCGCATCGTGAACTGGCGCCGCATGCGCCCGACTCATCGGCTGGCTGCCGTCGTATCCACCGATGCGGCGCTCGATGAAGCGCGCGGAAGCCTCGCCCGCCGGCGTGCCCAGGGCCCGCAGGGCTACACAGTCGTCGGCGGACACCAGAGCCCGGTGCGTCGCGTCGAGAGGCACCAGGGTGATCTTGCGGATGCCGCTGGCGAAGACGACGCGGGCGGCCTCGGGGTCGGCCCAGATGTTGAACTCGGCCGAGGCTGTCACGTTGCCGACCTCGTGCCCGCCGCCCATCACGATCAGCTCGGGGATGCGCTCGGCCAGGCGTGGTTCCAGGCTGAGCGCCGCGCCGATGTTGCTGAGTGGTCCAACCGGCACGAGGAGGATCTCGTCGGTGGCCGCCATGTAGGTGTCGATCAGGAACTCGACGGCACGGGTCGAGCGGACCTTCGAGTGCGAAGGCGGCACGTCGAGATAGCGGCCATGGACCTCCGTATGCCCGCTGCGGTCCTCGCGCGGCCGGGGGAAGTCCGCCCGGACGAGCGGCTGGGCCATGCCCGAGTGCACGGGCACGTCAACGCCGATATGGTCGAGAACTCGGAGCGTGTTCTCGGTCGTCAAGTCGAGCGACACGTTGCCGTTGACGGTGGTCACTGCAACCAGCTCGAGGTCGGAGTGCAGGGCCGCGAGCATGAGAGCGACGGCGTCGTCGGTGCCCGTGTCGACGTCGAGGATCAGGCGGTGGGGCATGGGGCCTCCGTGGGTGCCGCTGGAGCGTTGGATGAGGATGGCCAGATGGTAGTAAGGATATGCGGCAACCTGGCTTGGAGGCCGCGACGCTTCCGCCTCGCGATTCCCAGCCACCGGGTGCAGATCGACTGATCGCTCCTCGGATTCGGTCGTTCGTCGCTTGTCCCAGGGGATCGGGGCTGGAGGCGCACCGGTCGCGCCACGTACGCGTTCACTATCCGCGCGGGCTCCTCATCAGCTCGACCTCATTGGCCTGAGACAGGGTGAGATCCTCGGCCTCGCCTGGACCGACGTCGACCTTGAAGGCGCGACGGTCACCGTGCGCAACGCCCTGCAACGGGTGGAGGGCCGACTCGAGCTCGTCGAACCGAAGTCGGTCACGAGCCGCCGCGTGGTGGCCGTACCGGTCATCGTCGCTGACGCTCTGCGGGCACATCGGACCCGCCAGCGTGAGGATCATTTGCTCGCCGGTTCGCGCTGGCACGACGATCCGCGTGGGCTTGTCTTCACGACGACGATCGGGACGCCGATGGACGGGATCGCCGTCACCCGCCGTTTCCAGGCGCTGCTTGCTGGCGCCGGCCTGCCGCGCCAGCGATTCCACGACCTCCGACACGCCTGCGCCTCGCTGCTCCTCGCCCAAGGCGTC
>JAYVMQ010000019.1:0-4743 GCA_043758855.1 Chloroflexota bacterium | reverse complement strand
GAGCAGGTCGTGGGCGTGCTACCTAACGCCGCGCCGCTACCGCCGCAGGTCCCGCACTTGTCGAGCAGGTCGAACTCGATCTCCTTGTCGATGCCATGGACGGCCTCGCCGAAGGCGATGCGCAGGTCGTAGCGCAGATCCGAGCCGGCCGTGTGCCGACTGCGTCGGGCGCCGCCTGCCCCTGTGCCGCCCATCCCGGAGAAGAAGGCGTCGAAGAGATCGCCGAAGCCCCCGAAGCCCTCGCCGAATGGCGAGCCGGCTCCGCCCATGTCACCAAGTCCAGCCCGGCCAACCGTGTCGTAGACCTGCCGCCGCTGTGGATCTGACAGGACCTGGTAGGCCTCGTTGGCCTCCTTGAATCTGTCAGCGGAACCGGCCTCGGCGCTCACGTCGGGGTGATGCTGCTGGGCGAGCTTGCGAAAGGCGCGCTTGATCTCCGCCTCGGACGCGTTGCGCTCGACGCCGAGGATTTCGTAGTAACTCTTCTCTGTCGCCATGTCTGTCAGAAGGATACGGGACGCACGCCCGGGGCGAGTCGGTGGTGCTTCGGCGGCGTCATGACTCGATCACGGGAATCCGCCTCGACCGCGTACGATTCGCCAATGCGAACCATCCTATTCGACTGGGACGGCACGATCGTCGACTCCATGGAGGCACTCTTCGAGACCACGGCTGCGACCTGTCGACACCTGAACCTGCCCTTCGACCGAGAGATCTTCCGGCGCACCTTCTCGCCCAACTGGCGGCTGAAGTACCGAGCCCTCGGGATCACCGAGGAACATGAGGATGAGGCAATCGCGATCTGGGCGAAGTCATTTCGCCCCGACGAGACGAAGCCGTTCCCGGGCGTTGGCGAGGCGCTCGATCGGCTCCGCGGAGCCGGACATCAGCTTGGCGTGGTGACCAGTGGCGACCGAATCGAAATCGAGCCGCAGTTGGCGAGGCTCGGCATCGAAGGGCTTCTGACGGTGCGGGTGTTTGGCGACGACACTGACTCTGGCAAGCCCGACCCACAGCCGCTGCGGCTCGCGCTGCAGTTGGCCGGCGCCATTCGACCCGAGGATGCCGTCTACGTCGGCGACGCGCTCGACGACATGCGTATGGCAGCCTCGGCTGGGGTTCGAGGAGTCGGGATAGTCTCGATGCTGGCCACCGGCGACGATCTCCGTGCGGCCGGCGCCGCAGATTCGGCTGGCTCGGTGGTCGATTGGGTGGATCAGCTCCTGCCCCTACGCCAGCAGCAACTTCTCCAGGCGGCGCGACGTGATGGCCAGGCCGATGGTGCCCATCGCGATCAGATAGACCAGGTCGATCAGCAGCGTGGCGTCGAGGGAGCCCGTCGTAAAGGCTCGGATCAGATGGACGCCTCGGTATAGCGGAGTTAGCTGGACAAAGGTCTGGACGGCCGCCGGATAGGCGTCAATCGGGTAGAAGGTGCCTGAGAAGAGGAACATCGGCATGATCGCGAGCTGCAGGAAGTCAAAATCGCGCCACTTTCGGACGAAGGTCGTGGCGGCCATTCCGGCTCCGGCAAAGGCGTAGCCCACGACCGTTGCCGCGGGGAACGCGAGCCACGCGAGTGGCGAGCTGATCAAACCCAGGCCGGCCAGGCTGAGCAGACCCACGACTCCAAGGAAGCCGATCGAGTAGAGGCTGCCCCGCATGAGGGCCCACAGGACCTCACCCCGAGCGACGTCTTGGAGAGACAGGGGCGTGGCGATGATCGCGTCGTAGAGCTTCGCGTACTTGAGCTTGCCGAAGAAGTTGTTGGACGTCTCGTAGATGGCGCCGTTCATGGCCGACGAGGCGAGCAAGGCCGGCGCCACGAAGACGGCGTAAGGCACGCTCCGGCCATCGCCCAGCGGCACGTCGCCGATGAGCGCTCCCACTCCGAAACCCATCGACAGTAGATAAAAGAGGGGCTCGAAGAAGCCGGAGAAGATCACCATGAAGCTGTGGCGGTAGACGAGCATGTTCCGCTGCACCAGGCGTGTGGGTCGGCGCATTGCCAGGGGCAGAGCGATTCGAAGGCCCACCACCTAGACCTCCAGCCTGCGTCTGAAGGTCTTTCGGGCGGCGAACAATCCGGCCCCGGCAACCGCGACCAGGACCGCGATATGGACCGACAGTCCTACGGGTTCGACCTGCCCAAGCGCCAGCGACCTTGCCGCCGCCACGCCGTGATAGAGGGGCGTCAGCCAGGCCACGGGCTGGAGAAACAGGGGCAGCTTCTCGATCGGAAAGAAGGTTCCGGAGAAGAGAAACAGCGGCGTGATCCCGAACCGGAAGAGCGCGTTGAAGCCGCTGTCACCGGTCTGGGTTGCCGTGAAGGCCATGATTGGCGCCGCAAAAGCCATAGCCGTCAGAACGGCAATCGGTACGGCCAGCACCACGAGCGGCGAGGCCGCGGCGCCCAGCACGACGATCACCGCCAGGAAGAGGACCGACAGCAGGGCGGTCCGGAATGCGATCCACATAAGATCGCCCGCGAGCAGGTCCAACGCCGTCAAAGGCGTGTTCAGAGCCGCGTGATAGGTCTTTTGCCAGTGGATCTTGCCCATGATCGGCCAGGCCGACTCGAACGCGGCCGCCATCATGGCCTGAGTGACCAGTAGGGCCGGGGCGATGTAGTCCAGATAGGGCACGCCGCCCAGAGCGCTGGCGTTGCGATTCACGTACAGCCCCAAACCGATGCCCATGGCCACGAGATACAGGAAAGGCTGCGACAGACCGGAGAGCAGGTAGCTATACCAGCCGCGACGGAAAACCAGCAGGTCGTGCTCGAGGACGCGCAACGAGCGGCGGGTGGCAATGGCACCGGGCCGGCCCAGACGCAGGCCGATGATGCTCCTGCGGGCGAGGCTCATCATTCGGCCAGGCTTCGGCCGGTGAGACGCAGGAAGACGTCCTCGAGACTGCTGCGGCGGACGAGAACACTGGCCGGACGAAGCCCGCGCTCGTAAGCGGCCGCGGCGGCCGCCTCGCCGTCCGAGGTGTACACCAGGACGCGGTCAGGCAGCTGCTCGATGCGCTCGGCCAGACCCTCGAGCTTCTTGCCGAGCACGGCCGAGTCGTCCGTCTCGCCTTCCGGCCGATGGAACCGCAGCTCCAGGACCTCGCGCGTGACATAGCGATCGATCAGCTCCCGCGGCGAGCCCTGGGCGACGATCTTGGCCCGATCCATGACCACGAGGCGGTCGCACAGCTGCTCGGCCTCATCCATGTAGTGCGTGGTCAGGCAAAGCGTGACGCCGCGTTGCTTGAGTCGATACAACCGATCCCACAACAGATGGCGGGCTTGCGGATCGAGCCCCGTGGTCGGCTCATCCAGGAGCAGCAGCGAGGGCTCGTTGATGAGTGATCGAGCGATGACTAGGCGCCGCTTCATGCCACCGGAGAGCGGCTCCACTTTGTCGTTGGCGCGCTCGGTCAGCTGCACGAAGTCGAGCAGTTCGTTGGCTCGGCGGCGCGACTCGGCCCAGGACAGGTCGAAGTAGCGGCCGTAGATCAGCAGGTTCTCCAGGACGCTCAGCTCGCTGTCGAGGGTGTCGGCCTGAGGCACCACCCCGAGCCGCGACCTGATCCGCGCGCCGTGGTGGGCCGGGTCAAGCCCGAAGACGGTCAGCTCGCCCGCGGTCACCGGCGACACCGTCCCGATCATGCGCATCGCCGAGGTCTTGCCCGCGCCGTTTGGGCCGAGGAAGCCGAAGGCTTCGCCCGGGGCGACGTCGAAGTCGATGCCGTCGACGGCCGTAAACGAGCCGAAGCGCTTCGTCAGGCCACGGGCATGGATGAGCGGTTCACTGGAGGATGGGGTGTCTGACACGCCCCGATGGTACCGCCAGCCGGCCGCTTAGCCCGGATCCGCTGGTCCAACGCTGCAGGTCGTCTGTCGGGCACATACGCGTCGGGCAGGTCCTGGGACGATCAGGGGTGGCCCGCCACACCTCCGTCGCGCATATCATCCTCGTATAACCAAGCAAGGTGAGGCGTGGACGAGTTTTGGGTTTGTCAGCACTGCAAGTCGCTCAATAGGTTCGGCACCGGCAAGTGCTACGGCTGCAGGAACAAGTACGGTTCAATCCCCAAAGAAGTCGGCACGCTCGCTCGCGGCGCCGGGGCTCCCACGCCACTGCAGGCGCCGTCGCCGGCCAATCGGAGTGCCAGCCCAGCGCCCGCCCCGTACCTGGCTCGCCCGCTCGCCCTCGCCCCTGTCCAGACCCCAGCCAGAAAGAACGCCCCGCGTGAATTGCACCGGCCCCATCCCATCGAGGCTATCCGCCAGAAGGTAGCCCGATCGCTTGCCCTGCGCCAATCTGTCCAAGTGGCCTCGCTCGGCTACTTGACCGCATTGCTGATGACGTTGCTGGTAGCCGGCGGCGCGATGCTGGTCATGAACCTGACGCCGGCGCTGAGCTACCTCCTCCAGTACATGAACGCCGCCGACGCCTGGGGCAGCCTCAGCGCGGGTCAACAGGGCGCAGTACAGACGCTGGGCGTCGGCGTGGCGGTCCTGGCGACGGTCAGCCTCCTCTGCTTCTCGGTGTTCCTGGGCCTGACCACGCACAATGCTACGGGCCTCGGGGCCGACCAGCCACTGCTCACACCCTACCGGGCCGGCCTCTGCTGGGCGAGCGCCGTCTGGGCCCTGGTTCGCATCGCGGTGGGGCTGATCGTGCCGGCGATGATCATCTGGAAGGGTTACACCATTCCTGGGCTGATCGCGATGGTCGTGGCTGTCGA
>JAYVMQ010000018.1:0-4292 GCA_043758855.1 Chloroflexota bacterium | reverse complement strand
ACGATGACAGCCGCGCCATAGCGGCGAGCCAGCCGCGCCTGACGCAGGAACTGCTCCTCGCCTTCTTTGAGGGAGATCGAGTTCACGATCGGCTTGCCGCCGACGCAGCGCAGCCCCGCCTCAATGACCGACCACTTCGACGAGTCAACGACGATGGGCACGCGCGAAATCGCCGGCTCCGAGGCGACGAGATTGAGGAAGCGCGTCATCGCGGCTTCCGAATCGAGCATGGCCTCGTCCATGTTGATGTCGATCGCCTGGGCGCCGCCGTCTACCTGGCGACGGGCAATGTCGAGGGCGCCCTCAAAGTCGCCATCGACGACGCGGCGGGCGAAAGCCCGTGAGCCGGACACATTCGTCCGCTCGCCGATGTTCAAGAAGAGGCTCCCATCGCCGACGTTCAGGGCCTCGAGGCCGGCAAGACGTAGGGCCTGCGGCCGTTCCGGCACGCTGCGCGGCGCCAGGCCGCGGGCCGCCTCCGCAAATGCGGCCACGTGCGCCGGGCCCGTTCCGCAGCAGCCACCGACGATATTGACGATGCCCGCCTCGGCGAAGTCGCGAATGAGCGCCGACATCGCCTCGGGCGATTCGTCGTAGCCGCCGAACTCGTTGGGCAGCCCGGCGTTGGGATGGGCGGCCACGAACGTGTCCGCCAGACCGGAGAGTTCCTCTATATGGCCCCGCAGCTGCCGTGCCCCCAGGGCGCAGTTGAGGCCCACGATCAGTGGCTGGGCGTGGCGGATGGCGTTCCAGAATGCTTCGACTGTGTGGCCAGAGAGCGTCCGACCGCTGGCGTCGGTGATCGTGCCGGAGATCCAGAGCGGCACGCGGACGCCCAATTCATCGAAGACTCCCTCGATGCCGAAGATGGCGGCCTTGGCGTTGAGGACATCGAAGACGGTCTCGACCATGAGCAGGTCCGCACCGCCGGTGATGAGTCCGCGGGCGGCCTCGGCATACGCCTCGGCCAGTTCCACGAACGTTACGGAGCGGGCGGCAGGGTCGGCCACGTCTGGAGAGATGGAGGCGGTCTTGTTCGTCGGCCCGATCGAGCCGGCGACGAAGCGGGGCCGGCCGGGCTCGCGCGCCTCGGCGGCGTCGGCCGCTGCCCGAGCGATCCGGGCCGCTTCGAGGTTCATCTCGTAGGCGAAGCTCTCCAGCCCGTAGTCGGCCTGGGCGATGCGCGTGGCGGTGAACGTGTCGGTCGAAATTATGTCGGCGCCGGCCGCGAGGTACGCGTCATGCACAGCCCGCACCACGTCCGGCCGGGTCAGGCAGAGGAGGTCGGAGTTGCCCCGCACGTCGCGCGGATGGTCGCGAAACCGCTCACCGCGAAAGTCCGCTTCGGAGAGGCCGTATCGCTGGACGAGCGTTCCGGTGGCGCCGTCCAGCACCAGGATTCGCTTGCGCAACAGCGGCCGGAGCAGGAGCAGGCGTTCCTCACGTG
Organism: Chloroflexota bacterium; assembly: GCA_043758855.1. Classification (GTDB taxonomy): domain Bacteria; phylum Chloroflexota; class Limnocylindria; order Limnocylindrales; family CSP1-4; genus Fen-1039. The sequence continues at coordinate 2,845 of JAYVMQ010000018.1, read as the reverse complement.
TTCGGGCGGCAGAGCCGGACGTCGGGCCGCCACAGGGCTTCGAGTCGCCGGCTGACGTGGCAGTGCCGCCGGACGTCGGGGCGCCTGCCGGCGGTTCAGTGCTATTGGTCGCCGGTGAGCGCAGTGAAACGTGAGTGTCGGTGGTCCTGCCTCCTTCTGGGATCAGTTTAGTGCCCACATAGAAAGGCGCCGCGGAATATCGCCGCCGATGCGATTCTCGGTGCGCGCATTTTGCCGGGTCGGGCCATGATTGTCGCATGAGCACTGCAGACCGAATCGACCCCACGGATAGTCCCGACGGCGCGGCCGTTCGTGAGGTTGACTGCGCCATCATCGGCGGCGGTCCCGCGGGACTGTCTGCTGCCGTGAACCTGGCGCGCATGCGCCGCTCCGTCCTCGTCATCGACGATCGCGACGGCCGCTCCCTGTGGAGCCAGATTAACCGCAACTACTTGGGCTTCCCGGACGGGATACCGGCTTCCGAGATACGGCTCCTGGGCCGACGCCAGGCGGCCCGATACGGGGCCGGATTCCTGCTCGGCCGGGTGACTGCTGCCGCCCGCACCGGCGACCTCTTTCGGCTTCTCGTGGAGGGGAACGTGGGCGGTGGCGCCAGCATCGACTCCGCCGGAACTGACGCCAACGTGATGCGCGACGAAGAACTGGGCCGGTCTTTGGGTGAGGTTAAGGCCGGCGCTTCGGAAGAGGTGATGGCGCGGACGGTCATCCTGGCCACCGGCGTCCGGGACCCTTTCCCCAGGTTCCCGGGTCGAGACGAGTGCGTCGGCCGCAGCCTCTTCTGGTGCGTTGCCTGCGATGGGTACGAAACGATCGACTGCTCAGTCGGCGTGGTGGGGCACACCGAGGATGCGGTGGGGATGGCTCTAGCCATGCTCGAGTTCACCGACCGGATCACTATCGCCGCGGGTCGAACGGGGGGCTTCACCGTCCCGGAATCGCGGCTGGCCGACCTGAGTGCGAGTGGCATTGTCGCCCACCCCTGGCCTGTGGCCAGCTACCCGAACGAAGATGGCCAGATCCAGGCCCTTGTTCTGGGCGATCCCCAGAAGACCAGGATCCCGGTGGAGACGGTCTTCACGGCGCACACCCCGACGGCACGAAATGAGATTGCCCGGCAGCTCGGTGTGAACCTCAACTCTCTGGGGCAGATCGTTGTGGATACCGAACAGCACACCGACATGCCCGGGGTGTATGCGGCCGGCGACGCCACCAGCATCCACGATCACCAGGTCAGCGCTGCCGTCCACGAGGGTAATCAGGCCGCGTGCGCGGCTAACTACCACCTCTATCGGTCGGTCCAGAAGGCGCCGGGCCAGGAGGAGTGCTAGGTCGCGCCAGGCGGTGAATTCCGTTTCCGGCCGCCTGATCGCGCGCTTGTCCGGCTGGACCGGACAGATACTTGGCCATCGGGGCCGACATTGGGGCCACGCGCCGGTCTGATCGCGCGATGGAGGCGGATGCTGTCCGGTGAGTCCGGACATTTGCACGATCAGGGCCGGACGGCTCCGGGCTCGACGAGCCGACGCGATATCTTTCGGCGACTACCGGTGGAGACCAACCGTGGCTCGCGCTACTTGGTTGCCTTGCGCGCCAGCAGGAAGACGGACGGTCCGGGAGTGATTGAGCCCAGCGGCTCCTGAAGCCGAGCCTCAACTTGAGCGAGGAAGTGGGGCGGCACGCGCCGACTCAGGCCGGCCACACGAAATAGCGATGCCGCCCGCATGCGTTCGATTGAGAAGCCGGCCATTCGGAGCGCCCGACAAACGCTGACGGGGGCATGGTCGTGGTGGTGTGGCTTGTAGGCCACGGACCCCGGCGCGAACGGCGACCAACTCTGCCGGCGCAGCAGCCGCCGCGCAATTGATTTGAGGTTGCGCTTGTTGGCGTACTCGAGGACCAGGACGCCGCCGGGCCGCACGATCCGTCCCAGCTCGGCGATGAGCAGCCGGGGATCGCTGAAGTGGTGCAGCACTCGGACGCACACCGCGACATCGAAGGTGGCGTCGGGGAAAGGCAGCGCGAGGGCATCGCCGAGGCGGATCTCGAACCTGGGGTTGCCGCCTAGTGCCTCGTTGACCGCCCTGACGTGGACTTCCGACGAGTCGAGGAGGACGACCCTGTCGTAGCCGACGTACTCACCGGCCAACCGGCCAAAGCCCGCCCCAACCTCAATGAGTCTCGCACCTCTCGCCGGCAGTAAGGCGCGCAGGGCTATCCGGTCGCAGGCATCCTCGTAGCTTCGGGCGGCCCAGAAAACATCCCGATAGCCCAGATCCTCGTACGTTGCGAGGGGCTGGCGACTAGGGTCAGTGGCGGTCACGAGGAAGGCGCGCTAAAGGGCGGGGAGATACGTCTCCACGCGCCGTCCAATCAGGACGGGCTTGCGGCGCCGACTGCCCGGCGATGCACAGCGAAGTCGTCAGCGTAGCCAGACCAGCCGCAATCGCAGCGGACGACATTCGTCCGGGCGTTGTACTCCTCGATTAGGTGAGACTTCGCCGGCCGGAGAGGGTTTGGGGTGACCGGCGTGCGGACAGGCCGAGCCATGGTTCCTCCTCGATCTCCCATCCCTGACATCGCCGCCGATTACGACCACAACGCGACCGTCAACTGACGCTTTCGCGAGCATTTCGGCAACTGAAACGCCATTTGGGGAGTGACCTACATTCTAGCAGAGGTGCCGCTATGGCCCTGATGCGAGCCGAACGACCGCTCCCTCGCCGAGTTACTGCCGCGGTTTCGCCTGCCGAAAGGGATAGGTCTGGGCCTGGGCGCGGCCCTTCCGGACCCAATGGGCTCCCATAGGCCGGGGTGCTCAGAGTTG
>JAYVMQ010000017.1:0-8967 GCA_043758855.1 Chloroflexota bacterium | reverse complement strand
CCGATTCCGGGCTCGAGATCAACGACGAGAACCGCTACGACGTGGGCGTCATATACGGCTCCGGCGGCGGCGGCCAGGGTCTTTTCATCAACAACCAGGCGGTTTGGAAGACCAAGGGCCCACGCTCGGTCAGCCCCTTCTTCATCGCCAACGGCCTGGTCGATGCCAGCTCGGGCACGATCGCGATCGAGACCGGGGCCAAAGGCCACAACTTCTGCCCAGTGGCGGCCTGTTCGACGGGCACGACGGCCATCGGCGAGGCCGCAGAAGTGATCAGGCGAGGCGACTGCACGGCCGTCATCACCGGCGCCTCTGAGTCACCCATCTTGGAGCTTGTCCACATCGGCTTCACCAACATGCGCGGCATGGGCACTCCCCTACCGGGCCAGCCGATCAGCACGGTGTCCCGACCGTTCGACCGCACCCGAGATGGATTTGTCCTGGGCGAGGGAGCCGGCGCACTGATCCTCGAGGACTTGGAGCTTGCGAAGGCGCGCGGCGCCCGGATTTACGCCGAGGTCGTGGGCTACGGCTCAGCCGCGGACGGCTTTGACATGATCGCCCCTGCAGATCACGGCGAGGGCTCCGCAAGGGCGATGCAGCAAGCCCTGCAGCGGCGCGGCGTCCCGGGTGACGAGGTCGACATGATCAATCCGCACGGCACCTCCACACCCATGGGCGACCGTTGCGAGAGTGAGGCCATCTGGACCGCTTTCGGCAGCCACACGCCGAACATCCTGATCTCGGCCACAAAGTCGCTGACCGGCCACATGATGGGCGCCGCGGGTGCCTTCGAAGGCGTGGCGACCGTGCTGTCGCTCTACCACCAGACCGTACCCGGCACTCTCAACTACCGCGAGCCCGATCCGGAATGCAATGTCGCCATCGCCACGGAGACGGTCCAGAGACCCCTGCGCTACGCCCTTTCCAACAACATCGGCCTGGGCGGCCACAACGCCGCAGTCATTTTCAAGCACTACACGGGCAATTAGATTTCGCGGCCACGATGATCCACCGGATGCCTGCGCACTCGGATCGTCGACAACCCGGGAGCGCCGACCAGCCGCTGAGCCAGTACAATCCCGAAGTCGGTTTGCGCCGGGCCAGAAGGCCAGGCAACCGGCAGCCGTCCCACCGGCGGATGACACTGGTTCCGCCGGGCCAGATGAGCTGGGCGCCGCCGGCGGTGGTTGCCTCCGCTTGCTAAACGTCCGAGGAGATGGCCCGTGCCCGTTAAGGATCCTGCCCGTCGTGCCGTCATAACCGGTCTTGGGGCCGTTACTCCGATCGGTAACACTGCCCCTGCCTACTGGGAGGGTCTCCTGGGAGGCAGGTCAGGCGTGAGTGCGATAACCCAGTTCGATCCTGTTGGGCTTGACGTCCGGATTGCCGCCGAAGTGAAAGGCTTCGATCCGAGCGCCTCGATGGACCGCAAGATGGCCCGCCGCATGAGCCGCTTCATCCACCTGGCCATGGCCGCGGCGGCTGAGGCCGTCGAGGATGCGGGGATTGACTTCTCCACATACGCCCCTGACCAGCGGGATCGGGTTGCCGCCATCGTGAATACGGGCGGTGGCGGACTTGAGCAGATCATCGAGGGAACCCGAGTTCTCGCGGAAAAGGGCCCGGGCCAGGTCTCGCCGTTCGCGATCCCGGCACTCTCCGGCTCGATGGCCGCCTGCCAGGTCTCGATGAAGTACCACATCACCGGCCCGGTCATCTGCCAGGTCGCGGCCTGCGCCAGTAGTGTCATCGCCTTCATTGACGGCCTGCGCATGATTCAGCTGGGCGAGATTGACGTCGCACTCGTGGGCGGTTCGGAGGGCTCACTTCTGCCGATCGCCTTTGCCGCTCTCGGCAACATGGGCGCACTGTCGCGCCGCAATGACGATCCCACGCGCGCCTCACGCCCGTTCGACCGAGACCGCGACGGGTTCGTCTTTGGAGAAGGCGCTGGCATCGTGGTTCTGGAATCGGCTGAGCACGCCATGGCCCGCGGCGCGAAGATTCTGTGCGAGGTCATCGGTGGCGGAATGACGGCCGACGCCTTCCACATCAGCGCCCCTGAGCCCACCGGACGGGGCGCCACGGCTGCCATGACTAAGGCGCTCCGCAATGCCGCCGTCGCGCCTGACGAAGTTGACTACATCGTGGCCCACGGCACCTCCACCCCGCTCAACGACGTGACCGAGACGCGGGCGATCAAGGCCGCATTCGGGGCGCATGCCTACAAGGTAGCGATCAGCTCGCCCAAGTCGATGGTCGGGCATTTGCTCGGCGCCGCTGGAGTGGCGAGCGGACTGGCGGCCATCGGCGCGATTCGAGAAGGAATAATTCCACCCACGGCTAACCTGGAGAACCCAGACCCAGAGTGTGATCTGGATTACGTCCCCAACGTGGCGCGGGTAAAGAAAGTCGACACGGCGATAATCAACGGCTTTGGCTTCGGTGGCCAGAACGCCGTTGCGGTCTTCCGCCGCTTCGAGTTGTAGCCGAGTCTCGCCGCGATGAAGGGACGTCTAGGTCTTTACCCCTGGTTGCGCCGCGGCATCGAGGCGGGAGTCGTTGGCGCTCTGCTCGCCGTCGGGACCCTGGCGGCGTTGCACCTGAGCCGACCCGAGCCAAGACTGGTCATCCCCAATGGGGTCGACGGAGCCCTCATATTCGCCCCGGCCGTAATGGCTCTGGGTGTTTTTGTAGTTGCCTACCCGACGTTCCTGGCCGCGACGCGCGAGGAGGCGATCCTCGGCGGGGTCGCCGCGTTCCTGATCGCGGCGGACGCCTTGATGCTTATCTCATTCATGGCGGGCGATCAGGTGCTGGTCCACTCGCTCTCGCGCAGCCTGCCACTGGGAGTCGTGGCAGCAGCTTTGGCAGTGCCGGTGGCGCTGGTCGGGTTGCTCGTGGGGCAACTCACGGCGCCATTCGGTTTCGGGCGGTCAGCTGGCCTGAGGTCGGCGCTGGGTGGAGCCGGACTCGGGCTGATCATCGTGCTGGCAGCCGGCTACACCGTCTAGAGCGGGGCGCCGGCCACAGGGGTGGTCGCTAACGACTCGCCCGGCGCCGCGCGGTTGCCCACCTTCGCGCGCCTGAGGCGGAGCGAATTTGAGATCACGCTGACGGACGACATGGCCATCGCGGCTGCCGCCAGGGCCGGATTCAGAGTCAGGCCGGCGAGAGGATAGAGCGCGCCCATTGCCACGGGCACCAGGATCACGTTGTAGCCGAAGGCCCAGAACAGGTTCTGGTGTATCACGTGCAGCGTCTGGCGCGAGAGGCTGATGGCGGCCCCAACGCCACGCGGATCGCCACCGACGAGTGTCACATCGGACGCCTCGAGGGCCACATCTGAGCCCGTGCCGATAGCTATACCGACGTCCGCGCGCGCCAGGGCAGGAGCGTCGTTGACGCCGTCGCCGACCATCGCCACCCGACGGCCGCGCGCTTGCAAGGCGGCCACGGCATCGGCCTTGCCGGCCGGAAGGACCTCTGCCAGGACGTGTTCCGGGGAGATGCCGACACTGGCCGCGACTTCCCGGGCGATGGCGGCCTGGTCCCCGGTAACGAGCCACACCTCCAGGCCGGCGGAGCGCAACTCGGCCACGGCCGCTGCCGCTTCGCGCTTCACTTCATCGATCGTGGGCAGCAGCCCAGCGGCGCGGCCGTCGATGGCCACATACGTGACCGCCGCGCCAAGCGCCGCCCGCGCCGGCAGCGATGCCACGGCCTCCGCGTCCACTCCCTCCGAGATGAGGAACGCGGCCGTTCCAACGAGCACGTCGCGACCGGCCACGCGGCCACGCACGCCGCGCCCGGCCACGGCCTCGAAACCCTCCACGGTGCCAATGCCGAGGCCGCGGGCGTCGGCCCCGGCGAGGATCGCGGCGGCGAGCGGATGCTCACTCCCTCGCTCGACCGACGCCGCCGCGTCCAGAACCTCGTCTTCTGTGAAACCCTCCGCCGCAGCGACCTTCCCGAGCGATGGCCGGCCGCGCGTCAGTGTGCCCGTCTTGTCGAAAACCACGGTATCGACTCGGGCGGCAAGCTCAAGCGCCTCGCCGCCGCGGATCAGGATCCCGGCCTGAGCGCCCTTACCGGTGCCAACCATGATCGCCGTCGGCGTGGCCAGACCCATCGCGCACGGACAGGCAATGACCACCACTGTGATGAAGGCCACCAGGGCATGAGTGGCGCGCGGCTCCGGTCCAAACGCGAGCCACAGGCCGAACGTCGCCGCGGCCACGGCGAAAATGATCGGCACGAAAATGCCGCCGATTTGATCGGCCAGCCGCTGGATCGGAGCCTTGGAGCCCTGCGCCCGCCGAACCAGTTCCACGATCTGGGCCAGCGCCGTGTCGCGCCCCACTCGGGTCGCCCGGAAGAGGAACGTCCCGTGGCCGTTCAGAGTCCCACCGATCACCTCATCGCCGGGCCCCTTAGCGACCGCCAGCGCCTCGCCGGTCAGCATCGACTGATCGACGGCCGAGTCGCCCTCGGACACCCGTCCGTCCACCGGCACCTTCTCGCCCGGTCGAACGCGCACCACGTCGCCGACTCGAACCTCCTCGAGCGGAACGTCAACCTCGCGACCGCCACGTACGATCCGGGCCGACCGAGCTTGAAGCCCGATCAGTGCCTTGATCGCCCCGACCGTCTGGCCTTTTGCCCGCGCCTCGAGCCATCGACCCATCAGAATCAGGCCGATGATCGCGGTGGAGCTATCGAAGTAGGTCTGAGGTTCGATGCCGGCGTCGCGGAAGAAGCTTGGCGCGACCGTCACGAGGACGCTGTACGCCCACGCCATGCTCGTGCCCACTACCACCAACGTGTCCATGTTCGTGGAGCGATGAATTGCCGCCCTTACGGCCGCACGGTAGAAGCGGCGGCCGGCCCAGAATTGGATAATCGTCGCGGGGCCGATGAGGAGCCAGGACATCGCCTCCATTGAGAGCGGCAGGCCGGGCAAGTACATCGCCAACATCGTCACGCTCGCCACCGCCAGAGCAGCCGCCGCCGTTAGGCCCGTGGTCCGAATCTCCCGAGCCCGCGTCGCCGCCTCCGCATCGGCCTCCTCGACCAGACCGGCCCGGACGCCGTCGGCCGGCTTTGGCACCTCGCGGACGTCGTACCCAGCGGCCTCGATCGCGCGCGCCAGCTCATCGAGCCCGGCGATCTCCGGCGTGTAGCGGATCGTGGCCGTCTCGGTGGCCAGGTTGACGCTCGCCTCGGTCACGCCCGGAGTCTTGCGCAGGAAGCGCTCGATGCGGTTCACGCACGAGGCGCAGCTCATGCCCTCAATTGGCAGCTGGATCTCGGCGGCTGGGGCGGCGGGAGAGGTAGTACCGACGGCGCCGGCCGCAGATGGGTTTGCGGCGCCGGCCGCAGACGGGTTTGCGGCGCCAACCGCTGGTTCAATCGTTTGCATACTCCCGGGGAGTATACCCTGCGCCCACCAGATTGGACAATCGCCGACGGTCAGTGGGCTGGCGACTGCGAGATCGCGTTCGAATTGAGCCAGGCGTTGGTGGGCGTTGCCCAGTAGGCAGAACAACGAGAAGTGCGCCCAGGGCGTGGCCGTCGGCCTGGACATGGAAACTGCGCCTTTCGTTGATCGGCTGGCGCGACGGCTCCACGGCCACGTGGTCCCCGCGGAAGACCGCGACGTTGCGGCGGCGTGGCGCGCGATGCTCGACGAAGCCACGGACGAGATCCGGGAATTCTTCGCCGGCGAGCGCCACGGCTTTGACGTGCCGATAGACCTGCGGGTCTCCGACTGGGACCGGCTCGTGCGGACGGGGGGCGGCCCGGCTCCAGTTCGGCGAGACCGCAAGCTACGGCGAGTTGGCCGGGCGGATCGGGCGACCTGGAGCGGCCCAGGCCGTTGGCGGCGCGATGGGCCGCAACCCGGTCCCGATCCTGATCCCTTGCCACCACATCATCGGCGCGGGCGGGACGCTCGGCGGCTACGGCGGCTCAACGTTTGCCGACCGCCGGGCCGCACTCGGCACCAAGCGCCGACTGCTGGCCCTCGAGGGCTCCTGGGCCGCAGACTAGTACTCCACCGACTGCACCCGGGAGACATGCATGTAGTCGGCTCCGCCGAGCTTGATCGTGTCGCCATCGAGGGCGACGACGGTGCCGCTGGGAGCCAGAATCTCCAGCCTACCGCTCGGAAGAAGGCGAGCCGAGAATCCACTTGGCCAGATGAGCTTCTCGCCGCCCATCATGAGGATGCGGTGGGTCGCGTCCCAGTCGACCTTGACCGGTGCGAGGTCGGCCGGCGGGCATGCCGTCGAGTTCGCACCCGCCTGGGTCGACAGCACGATGGTGATCGGGGCCGATGGAAGCGGGTAGACGGTTTCCTGTTCCGGCCATGAACAAGCCGCCGCCAGCCCGGCGGCCAGCACCAGTGCCATGATCAGTTTCACTCGGAAGCCCTCCTGACCGAGCCAGTGTAGGCCTTGGGCTGTGTCGTTCGACCCCAGTCGGACCTGTTTGAGTCCGGGCCAGGCGGTCGGGCGTGGCGCTCGGCCGTCAGTGCTGCGGGTGCTCGATGTCTTCGGGGTTGAGCTTTGCGCCGACGCCAAGACCCACAGCCAAGCCAGCTGCCGCAAACGGGAAGAGCCAGCCCGTGTAGAAGCCGATCGCTATCCCCGCGACGGCACCGACAAGAGTGCACAGCCCCAATATGAAATCCGGCCCGTGGGTCACCAAGGCCTCCTGAACCACGACGAACGAGGCAGTCCACCTCCGCTTCGGAATGTACTCCTGAGGACGGGCGAAACCAACACCGATTTGCAACCTCCGTTTCGCGTTCCCTAGCGACTAGCGGTGGTGATCTTGCAGCTCCATGTGTTCGATGGCGGTCACGTCGGTTCGTATAACCGTCGGACATGCTTCGTAAGGTACGACTTCATCCGGGCCGGTTACGACTCGGTTACCACGGTGAATAAGGAGTATGCAAAGGGCGCCGGTCTGCTGTACGGTTCGACTGTGTGTCGGCGCCATCAGCCCTAGCGGTGACGCGCTCGCAGCCACGACGGAGGAACACATCGCGCCGCATGGTGCGGTTGCTGCCGGTTCCCCGATGGCGAGAAGAGGAACGGAGTGGAGATGAAGCGCTTAGCCTCCCTGCTGGCGGTTGCGGCCCTGGTGGCCACAGCCTGCAGCAGCAGTTCGACTACACCAGCCCCGGCAACGTCCGGGCCCACTGGTAGCACACCGACGACGGCCTCGTCGACCGCCCCGTCGGCAGTCCCCCAGTCAACGGCTGTCGCCGGCGGAAACCTGATCGTTGGCCTCGATGGCGACATGGCCTATGCGGATCCGTCACTCGTTAGCGACGGCAACTCGCTGTACGTCTCGGCCCAGGTCGTCGAGGGTCTTGTCGGCCTCAAGCCCGGCACGATCAGTGAAGTGATCCCGGTCCTGGCCTCGGCCCTGCCGACGGTCAGTGCCGATGGCAAGGTTTATACGTTCGCGTTGCGAACGGGCGTCAAGTTCCAGGACGGGACCCCGTTCAACGCCGCGGCCGTCAAGTTCAACTACGACCGCTGGCAGGCCTACACGAAGGGCGACCTTCAGGACAACGCCTACTACTACGGCGCCGTCTTCGGTGGCTACGGTGCGGACTCCAATGTGATCTCCGTTGCCGCCCCGAGTGACACGAGCGTCGTCTTCACCCTGAAGGCGCCTTCGTCCAACTTCCTGCTGAGCCAGACCCTCCAGGTCTTCGGCATCCAGAGCCCCACGGCGCTGGCCAAGGACAAGGCGGACACCACGCCGCTCAAGGACAACAATTACGCCCAGGGCAAGGGCGAGAGCATGGTTGGCACGGGCCCCTTTACCTTCAAGGAGTGGGTGCCCAACGACCACGTTACCGTGGTCAAGAACGCCAGCTACTGGGACACCGCCAACGCAGCCCATGTCGACCAGATCACCTTCAAGCCGATGGGTGACTCGACCGCCAAGTTGCAGGCACTCCAGAGCGGCGGCATCGACCTGGCGTTCTCGATCTCGCCGGCCGACGTCAAGACGGCACAGAGTTCGAGCCTGAATATCATCGACCGTGGCCAGTCCTGCAATCTGGGCTACCTGGGCCTCAACCAGAGCCTCGTAAGCAAGACCGGCGGAGCCGCGACCAAGACCATTTTCGCCGACAAGAACGTTCGCACGGCAATCGGCTACGCCCTCAACAAGCAGGGCTACATCGATGCTCTCTACGGCGGCCAGGGCAAGATCCCGCAGAGTTGGATGCCGCCCGCTACGGCCGGCTTCAAGGCTGAGACGATCCCGACCTACGACGTGACCAAGGCCAAGACGGCTTTAACGGCAGCCAACCTGACAGCCGACAAGCTCAAGGTCGACCTCTACTACCCGGCGGACGTCGTCCGACCGTACATGCCGGATCCCAAGAACGAGGCTCAGGCCATCGCTCAGGATCTGACCGCGATCGGCTTCACCGTCACGCTCAAGAGCGAGCCCTGGCGCGGCGGCTACGTCGGTGACGCCACTACCGGCAAGTTGTCCATGTTCCTGTTCGGCTGGACATGCGACTGGGCCGGCGCCGACAACTTCCTCAACACAGCATTCTTCGGCTACTCGGGCGGCAAGCCCAACGCTCAGTTCGGCTACAAGAATGATCAGATGAATACCCTCTTCCAGCAGGCTCTAGAGGCGCCATCGGCCGACGCGGCCAACGCGCTTTGGGGCCAGGCACAGGATCTGATCGCAGCCGACCTGCCCACCATCCCGATCGTCAACTCGACTCCTCCCGGCGCCTTTACTTCGAAGATCCACGGTTTCGTCGGAGCAGGCAACGGCATCGAGTACTTCAACACGGTCTGGATCAGCAAGTAATCCTGGACCGGTAACGTCAGTTCGAGGCTCACGGGCCCACTAAGGCTCGCCCGAGTCCGCGCTGTACCATCGTCGAGAACCAGTCCCCCGGGGTCGTAAGGCCCCGGG
>JAYVMQ010000016.1:0-7482 GCA_043758855.1 Chloroflexota bacterium | reverse complement strand
GCCATCGACGAGGGCGTCTTCCAGACTTCGTCGCGCCACGCCGTCAATCAAGGCATCGATGCCGGCTTCGCGGCCTCGATGCTGGCCCTCCAGTCCTGCGCCTACGTCGCCGGGCAGGTAGTCGGCGGCGGTCTCTCGGATCGATTCGGGCGACGCTATGTCGGCCTGCTGTGCGCGGTTCTCATCGCCGTCGGCGCGACCGGGATCTTCGCCGCAACTGGTTCGATACTGGCCCTCGCCGTCGCCGGCAACGCGATCTACGGCTTCGGAATCGGCGCGACAATCGCCATTCGCTCCGCCGCCTTCTCGGACGTGTTCGGTGGACACAACTTTGGGGCGATCTTCGGCATTATCGCCATCGCCTATCCGGCCGGTGGCATCATCGCCATGAACGCTGGCGGCATCTTCTACGATCGGCTGGGCAACTACTGGCCGGTCTACGTCATCGTGATGGTCGCGACATTGGCGTGGGCGACGGCGCTGGTAGTCGCGGGGCCGCGCCACCACGGCCTCCGCTCCCGGCTCCGCGGCGTCCGGGCCCGGATCCCGGTCTAGGCCACTTCCCGGCGGATCGTGGCCGCGGCGAGCACCACAAAGACTGCGGCGATACCGACGAGGACGCCAAGGTCCAGCAGCACTTGCGGTGACGTGAGATCCGCGCCGGCGATCATGACCTGGCGGAGGCCGTCGATGGCATAGGTGACCGGCAGGATTCGGGCCACAGGTTGGAGCAGATTCGGCAGCCCTTCGATCGGCCAGAAGAAGCCGCTGAGCAGCCCCTGCGGCACGATCACGATCGGGATGAACTGCAGGATCTGCAGCTCCGTTCGGGCGAAGGTCGAGAGGAAGATGCCCAGCGACACCGCGCCCAGTCCCAGGACCAGGACCAGCAGGTACGAGATCAGCGGGTTGCCGGCGGTGTGGACACCGAGGCCGATGGCGAATTCCGGCACGGGCCCGAGCGCCGGAATGGCGAGGCGGCCCAGGACGAAGGCGAGGACCAGGGCCACCTGCAGCGTCGCGAAGAAGCCGAAGCCGAGGCTGTAGCCGAGCACGATTTCAGCTCGGCTGACTGGGGTGGCCAGGAGGCGTTCGAGCGTGCCGCCGATTCGTTCGCGCAGGAAGCTGATGCCGGTCAGGATGAAGACGAAGAAGTAGGCGAAGAAGCCGACTACGACCGGGGCGAGTGAGTCGAGCTGGGTTGCGTTCGGCGAGCCATAGACGGTCGCTCGTTCAATCGTGGGCAGGGCCGAGCCGGCCGAACTCTCGGTCACGGCCGAGAGCAGGGCCTTTTGCACGGCCGGTAGGGCAGCGTACTCGCCGGTTGGATTGATGCCGAGGGTCAGAAGGTCGATCTTGCGACTCTGGAGGCTGAAGTCGGCTGGGAGGACGACCACGAGGTCGAGCTTGTTGTCCTTGAGCATCTGCCGGGCGGTCGAGTCGTCCGAAACCGATCGATCGATGGTGATGCCGGTCTGACCCTCAAGCGCCGACTCAAGGCGGGTGACGACGGCTCCCGCGCCCGGAACCGTCGAGTGGTTGATGACGGCGACTCGCGCGGCCATGGCCCCCTGGCTGCCGAGGACCCAGCCGAGCAAGGCGATGATGGCCAGCGGAGCCACGAAGAGGAGGGCCAGCGAGCGTGGGTCGCGGCGGAATTGGGCGACGATGCGGCGGAAGACGGCGGCCACGCGAAGCGGGCTCATCGGGCGGCCTTCGTGGGCTGCGCTGTGGGGGACGGAGTGGCGCCAGTGCCGGTACCGGGCGCCGGGTCGGTGGCGAACCTGAGGAACGCCGTTTCGATATTGTCGGTGCCCGCGCGTTTGCGCAGTTCGGCCGACGTTCCCTGGGCCAGCACGTGCCCGTCGCGGATGAAGAGCAGCTCGTCGCAGCGGTCGGCCTCGTCCATGACGTGGCTGGAAACGAGGAGCGTGGCTCCATCCTCTGCGAGTTGGTGGAAGTGGTCCCAGAACTGGACGCGCAGGGCTGGATCCACCCCAACTGTGGGCTCGTCGAGGAAGATGACTGTTGGGTGGTGGGCTAGGGCGCAGGCCATCGACAGGCGGCGCCGCATCCCGCCGGACAGGTTCTGGGCCGGCGTGTTTGCGCGCGTGTCCAACTCGACCAACTCGAGTGTCCGGTGCAGGTCGGCCTTGTCGGTCTGGCCGTATAGCGCGGCGAAGAACGTGAGGTTTTCCCAGACCGAAAGCTCGGGGTAGATGCCGTCGGCCTGGGTCATGTAGCCGATGCGAGCCAGGTTGGCGCGCGACGGCATCTCGAGGCCGAGGACCTTGGCCGTGCCGCTTGTCGCCGACGCGAGGCCCATCAGGAGCCGGATGAGCGTTGTCTTGCCCGAGCCGTTGGGGCCCAGGAGGCCGTAGATTCGACCGGGTGGGAGGCTCATGTCAATGCCGTCCACGGCGTGGATCGGCCCGAAATCCTTGCGCAGGGCCACGGCCTCGACGGCCGGCGGGGGAGTGGCGGGCCGAAGTGTGGCGATCGCGGGCGCTGTGACGGGCGCCGGAATGGCGGGCGCCGGAATGGCGGGCGCCGGAATGGCGGGCGCCGGAATGGCGGCGAGGGTCATCGGATGCCTCCTACGGTGCGTCTGGCTGCGCGACGCCGTGGAGAAGCAGGTCCACGTACGCCTCGATGTTGTCTATTGCGGGACGGATTCCGATCCGGGCCAGCTCGTCGAAGACGCTTGGGCCGAGAACGATCAGCAGGAACACGGGCCCGAACAGGCCCTGGATCAGCAGGGAAGGATCGATCGGGCGTAGGTTGCCCTTCTGGATCTGAAGGGCGAACCAGGCGATCAGCAGCGGCGCGCCCTGGCCGATGATCTCGGACATGACGACGCGAGCCAGCTCCGGATCCTGAGATGAGTTGGCGGCGAGGTTTCGTACGAGGTCCGCTCGTTTGCGCATCGCCGCGTAGTAGGCCGTGGTGATCACGATCAACCCGTCGCGGGCGCTGAGCTCGATTGGCGGCTCGATCTGAGCCCGCATCTCTTCAACCGGGCTGACGCGGCGAGCGACGGCGCGGAGGAGTTCCGCCCGATCCGCGAAATGGTGGTAGAACGCGCCTTTGGTCAGCCCCGCCTCGGCGGCGATGGCCTCGATGGAGGTGAGGCCACTGCCGGGTCGCGAGAGGAGTCGCGCGGCCGCGGCGATCAGCCGATCGCGTGTGGGTTCGTCACTTGCGTTGGCCGTGTCCAGGCCTTCGGCGGCAAGCGCGGCCCGCAATCCCTTGAGCCCGCCGAAGTAATGATGGAGGGTCTGGCGCGAAACGCCGGCTTCGGCGGCGATCGCCCGAACCGAGAGGCCGGCCGGGTCTATTCCGAACAGCTGGCGGCCGGCGGTCAGGATGGCCCCACGGGCGGTCGTGTCGTGTAACTGGTCAGACATGCGTACTAGTATGTATGACACGTCAAGCCGCTCGTCTCGGCTCGGGCTAGCACTACTTCCCCTCAACGTCGCTCGGGGGAGCACGAAGGCCTCGAGACCGCCGATTCCCTGCTCAATGCTGCCCGGAGCGACGCTAAGTGGACGCGCCGCGCTCGGCGGCCTCGCGGATCGGTCGAGCCACGCTCAAAGAAGGGTCCATTTGGCCGCGCCCGCCCACTCTAGGGCTGTCTACGCCACGTAAGGTCACCCGAGGCGTCATTGAGGGGAAATCGCGCCGCTTCGGACCAGATGAGGCTCACCGAGCCATGCCGATGCAGCCCGATTCTTCCGGATACAGCGGCCGGACCGAAACGGAGTAGCGGCCGCTCGGCGCCGACCAGATGGTCCGGACGTTGGCTCCCGTCGCCACCTTGAGGAATGCGGTGAGGTCCGCACCGCTGATCGCGAGGCAGGTGACGCCGGGGACGGTGGTCGCTTGGCCGGGCTTCGGGTCCAGGGTGAGCGGCCAGGTCATGACCTGGGGGTTCGGGAAGGTGGGATCGTCCCCCGGGACCGGGACCGGGCCCGGGCCCACGAAAACCCGCATCTGGGTCTGGGTGTAGGCCTCGGCATCGCTGATGGAGTGGCCGAGGAACTTGGACAGATCCGTGATCTTGTTGCCGAAATCGAGGAGCTTCGCCCGAGCGGCAGTTGCGGCCGCGTCGTCCGTCGTGCCCGACTCCCTGAGGGCGTAGGCGCTGATCGTGTGGGTCTTGCCGCCCACTGTCGTTGTGAAGGTGCTCGTGCCGGCGTCCATGATGTTGGTGGCGGTGTAGGTCGCGTCGGGTCCGAGGAGGCCGTCGGCGTCGGCCGCGGCTAGGACCTTCTGGATCTCGGCCGGCGTCACGTGCAGCTGGCGCAGGTTCGGCAGGAGCGGGCCGGGGTAGATCTCGATCATGGGGCCGCCGACGATGGCCCGACCGTCGCCATACAGCGCGACGATCGGCGTCCGGGTCAGCAAATACCCGGGGGCCACAAACCCGCCGTCGATCGAGAGCCGCAGGATCAGTTGGTTCGAGCCGGTCTCGACCGAATACCTCGGGGTAGTCGTTGGCGCGGCCGAGCCTGGCGGGTTGCTGCCGGCACCTGCCCCCACGCAGCCCACCAGCAGCAGCGAAATGGTGAGCATTGTCAGCACCTTGCGCATCTCTACCTCTTCGGGTTCGGCGCCGATGGGGCCGGCGCTTATGTACGGCGTTGACGTCGGCCGTCGGCTGGCAGTTCCACGCCGCCCGGTTCTAAGCAGGAATGGAACGAATCGCTCCGCCTAGCGCATCAGTATCGTTGTGATAGAAACGACTCGAGAACTGGTAACAGACGCCGTTGGCGGTGACCGAAAGCCTTGGCGTCTCTGGTGCAACTCGAGACGGAGACCTTCTCGGCTCCCAACGCGCTCCCTCAGCCGCGCTGCGTCAATGGAGGCGTCCGTCTCGCCAGGGGCGCGAATTGGTCTGGCGTCTGCCGACCATCGTGGTCGCGCTATAGTCGGCCAATGAACCTGCCGTTTCAGCCGCCCATCGAGCCGATGCTCGCCAAGCTTACCGAGGCGATCCCGATCGGCGCGGGTTGGAGCTTCGAGCCCAAGTGGGACGGCTTCCGGGCACTCGTCTTCCGGGACGGCGACGAGGTCTACATCCAGAGCCGCGACCTTAAGCCGCTCGATCGTTACTTCCCCGAGTTGCCGCCCGCTCTGCGAGCCGCCCTCCCAAACCGTTGCGTGCTGGACGGTGAAGTGGTCATCGCCGGCGCGGATGGCCTGGATTTCAATTCACTGTTGCTGCGGATCCATCCGGCCGCGTCGCGGGTCAAGCTGCTCGCGGCCGAGACGCCGGCGAGTTTCGTGGCCTGGGATCTCCTCGCGCTCGACGACCACGATCTCCGCGCCGTCCCGCAGGGCGACCGCCGCGCGCTTCTCGAACGGGCGTTGGCCGACGCCCCACCACCCGTCCACCTGACGCCGGCAACGTTGGACCCGTCGGTAGCCGCCGACTGGTTCGATCGTTTCGAGGGCGCTGGTCTCGATGGCGTGGTCGCCAAGCGGACCTCCGAGCCTTACATGCCCGGCAAGCGAGGGTGGGCCAAGATCAAGCACGCTCGTACAGCGGATTGCGTGGTGGCCGGTTTCCGATGGCACAAGAACGGACCGGGAACGCTGGTCGGCTCACTCCTGCTGGGGCTGTTCGACGAGACCGGCCGATTGAACCACGTAGGGGTTACCGCCAGCTTCACTGCGGATAAACGCCGCCAACTTGTCGACGAGCTGGCGCCGCTGCGCGTCAATGCGCTCGACGGGCACCCCTGGGCCGAATGGGCGCTATGGGAGGCCGCCGCTCGCGAGTCCGGCCAGCGCATGCCCGGCACCCAGAGCCGCTGGAACCGCGACCGCGACCTCACCTGGGAGCCGTTGCGCGCCGAGCGAGTCTGCGAGGTCGCCTACGACCATCTCCAGGGCGACCGCTTCCGCCATGCCACTACCTTCCGCCGTTGGCGCCCCGACAAGACGCCGGCCGACTGCCGCTACGACCAGCTGGAGTCAACCGCGCCGTTCGAGCTAGGGGAGATCTTCGGGCAGTAGGGGCGGGGCGGCCCGGTCGACCCGGAGCCGATTCTGGGCGGCGGCCAGAATCGCAACGGTGCCAGTTCTTTCCCAACGCACATCACGATGACATTGAGCAAGGTTTCTCGTTGGGGAGGCGTACGTTTCGGGTCGATCGTCGGCGGAAGCGCCGATTTCCTCCTTCGATGACCCGAGTTCCGGGCCAAATATGGCCGATTCGCCTCGGTTCGAGCGGCCACAGCAGCTGATATTGGTGCCAGGGTCCCACCTCCCTTGCTCAACGCGCGTGTGGTGTGAATTAGGAAACTTCGCCGCGGCGATTGCCCGGGCCCGCGAACCTCACCGCACCGCCGCCCATGGGTCGTAGTCAACCTCGAGCGGCTCTTGAGGCGGCCGCTCCTCCGCCGGGACGTGTTCCAGGTTCACGCGGATGCGGTACCAGAGCGTGAAGCGGCCGCGCATGGAGTCGACCAGGATGTCGGCCGGCTCGAGCAGGGCAACGACCGCGAGATGCCGTGCCTTCCAGCGCTCGAAGCCCGCGAGCACTTCTTCCTTGGTGGCTGCGCGGGCGATCTCGATGAGGGGCTTTGTGGACGTCCGCCGGCCAGTCGGCGGCGACGACCGCACTGGCTTGGCCGGACGCGCGGTCTCGCCGATGGGCGTCTCGCCGGTCGGCGTCGCGGCCGTCGGCGTCTCGGCGGTCGGCGAGTGCTTGTCCGGACGCGCGGCCACGGCCGTCGGTTTCTCGGCCGTCACGGCGGCCACGGCGATCGGCGCCTCGGCCGCCTCCGCGTCCTTCCGTGCCCGCGATGGCATCACTCGCGGCGGCTCGCCTGCGGCCTTGGCGTAGTGGGGTGGCCATGGCGCGTCGCCCAAGCCCGCGCGCTCTTGCCGCGCCGACAGCTCCAGCAACGCCCCCAGCGAACCAACCGCGTCGTCGATCCCTGCCCCCGGATCGCCAATCGTGCGGAACCGCGCCGGCACGGTCGCCAGCGTGAAGTCACCCAACTCGCACGATGGCAACTCGTCCCAGGTCACCGGCGCCGAAACCCAAGCATCCGGCACCGCCCGCACGGAGTAGGCCGAGGCGACCGTTCGATCCTTGGCGTTCTGGTTGTAGTCGATGAAGATGCCGTGCCGCTCCTCTTTCCACCATTTGCTCGTCGCGAGGGCGGGCGCGCGCCGCTCCACCTCGCGGGCCAGCGCCAGAGCGCAGCGGCGGACTTCGTCGAATGTCCAGCGCCGCTCGATTCGAACGTTAACGTGAATGCCCCGCGACCCGGACGTCTTGGGCCAGCCGACCAGACTGTG
Organism: Chloroflexota bacterium; assembly: GCA_043758855.1. Classification (GTDB taxonomy): domain Bacteria; phylum Chloroflexota; class Limnocylindria; order Limnocylindrales; family CSP1-4; genus Fen-1039. The sequence goes on along the minus strand of JAYVMQ010000016.1, from coordinate 168 downwards.
ATCCGCCAGGACCTCGCGCACCACCAGCGCCACTCGCCGCATTTTATCCCAGGGCACGCCAGGCACCGGGTCTAGGTCAACTCGGAGTTCGTCGGGGTGATCCAGGTCGTCGGCTCGGACAGCGTGTGGGTTCAGGTCCAGGCAGCCCAGGTTGGCGATCCAGGCCAG
>JAYVMQ010000015.1:0-3388 GCA_043758855.1 Chloroflexota bacterium | reverse complement strand
GAATAGAAGATGTAGAACGGGATGAGCGGCAACCCGTGAGTGGCGTAGGACGTGGCTGCGGCCTGCAGTGAGGCCACCGCTCCCGCCTCAGTGATTCCCTCTTCCAGAACCTGCCCGTCCTTGGCCTCGCGGTAGCTCAGGACCAGGTCCGAGTCCACGGGCTCGTAGCGCTGGCCCATGGAGGCGTAGATGCCGACTTCCTTGAAGAGCGGGTCCAGGCCAAACGTGCGTGCTTCGTCCGGCACGATGGGCACGATTCTCGACCCGATCTGCGGGTCTCGGATCAAATTCCGCAGAAGCCTGCCAAAGGCCATCGTTGTGCTGACCGCTATCTCGGAGCCGGCGGTGAACTCGGCGTCCACCTCGGGGCGTGGCGCCGGAAGCGGCGCGGCACGGACCACGCGACGTGGCACGGAGCCGCCCAGGGCCCGTCGTCGTTCCAGCATGTACTGGATCTCCGGCGAGTCCGGTCCGGGGTGGTAGTAGGGCGCATCGTGAAGCGCCGAGTCGGGGATGGGCAGCTCGAGTCGATCGCGGAAGATGCGCAACTCGGCTTCGGAGAGCTTCTTGGCCTGGTGGGTGATATTGCGCGCCTCAACGCCCGGACCAAGCGTCCAGCCCTTGGTCGTCTTGGCCAACACAACGGTCGGTGCGCCGAGGTGCTCGGTCGCGGCGCGGTAAGCGGCGTAGACCTTGCGGTAGTCGTGGCCGCCGCGGCGGAGCCGGGCCAGGTCGTCGTCGGAGAGATTCTCGGCGAGCCGCTGGAGACGTGCGTCCGGGCCGAAGAAGTGTTCCCGAATGTAGGCCCCACCCGCCACTGAATACTTCTGGAACTCGCCGTCGACGGTCTCGTTCATCTTGTTCACGAGAACGCCCTCGACGTCGCGGGCCAGCAGGTCGTCCCATTCGCGCCCCCAGACAACCTTGATCACATTCCAGCCGGCGCCGCGGAAAAGCCCTTCCAGCTCCTGGATGATCTTGCCGTTGCCACGGACCGGACCGTCAAGGCGCTGCAGATTACAGTTGACGACGAAGGTCAGATTGTCGAGGCCTTCGCGAGCAGCCATGGAAAGTGCGGTCACGGCCTCGGGCTCGTCCATCTCACCGTCGCCGAGGAAAGCCCAGACCCGGCTTGCCGACGTGTCGGCCAGGCCTCGAGCCGCCAGGTATCGGTTCAGGCGGGCCTGATAGATCGCGGAGATGGGGCCGATGCCCATCGAGACGGTCGGAAATTCCCAGAAGTCCGGCTGGGTGCGAGGGTGGGGGTAGCTCGGCAGGCCAACTCCCGAGAGCGCCTCCTGACGGAAGTGGTCGAGATTCTCCTCGGTGAGACGCCCCTCCAGAAAGGCTCGGGCATAGATGCCGGGGGCGGCGTGGCCCTGGAAGAAGATCTGGTCGCCGGAACCGGAGTCGCCGCCCGGCGACTTTGCGTCCTTGCCCCTGAAGAAGTGGTTGAAGCCCACCTCGTAGAGCGTGGCGGCGCTGGCGTATGTCGCCAGATGGCCGCCGATTCCGGGCGCTCGGTTGTTGGCCCGCAGGACCATGGCCACCGCATTCCACCGAATAAGCCGTCGGATGCGCCGCTCAATCTCCTCGTCGCCGGGAAAAAACGGCTCCTGCTCGGGGCTAATGGTGTTGATGTAGCGTGTTTGGGTTAGCGGTGGAAGGCCGACCCGAAGCTGGCGCGCCCTTTTGAGAATCTTGAACAGCAGGAAGCGGGCGCGCTCATCGCCCTCTTGGCTGTGGACCTGGTCGAGGGCATCGAGCCATTCCCGGGTCTCGGACGGATCGATATCAGGCAGCTGATGCTTGAACTCGTCGAAGTACATTGCTCGTCACTTCTCCGGATGAGGCAGAACGCGCTGGCGGCGGGCCGGAACCCGGTCGACCTAACCAGCAGGGTAGCCTATCGATCGCGCCGACGAGTGTGCCGCAATGGGTCGGGCCGCCTCGTGGGCAGGCCTGGGTTGGGACCGGGCTGGCCAGGGCACGCTGCGCGCTCGGCCGGCGATTTCTGCCCCAGCCCATCGGGGTGAAACGTGTGTCTCGATCCACCTTGGCCTTCCACCGCGCCTGCCCGGCCGGAGGCGGCATTGCATCGATACCGCCATGGGGGTACAAAGGCCATATGACGGCGAGGCGCCGGACTCAGCCAGATGGAGGTTCGCCGGACATGACAGGCAGCTGGAGGTCGCCGCAAGAGGCTCCTTGGCTGGTCAACGATCCTACGGCTCGGTACGATCCGCTCGTCGCGCTCGTCGTTGTGGACGTGCAGAACGACTTTGCCGACTCGCGCGGACGCCTCTCCGTCCGGGGCGGCAGCGAGATCGTGCCGGCCATCAACAAGGAGATAGGAATGGCACTCGCCGCCGGGGCGGCGGTCGTCTACACCGGGGACTGGCATCCATCGCACACTCCCCACTTCGCGCAGGACGGCGGCATCTGGCCGGTCCACTGCGTCCAGAACACCTGGGGCGCGGAGTTGTACCCGGACCTCACCGTGTGCGGCCCGGTCATACACAAGGGGGCACATGGGGAAGACGGCTACTCGGGCTTCTCGATGCGGAACCCGATCGGCGGGTTGCCTGTTCCGACCGAACTGGATGCCACGATCGCAGCCGGCGGCGCCCGGCGACTGGTCGTGGTCGGGCTGGCCACCGACTACTGCGTTAAGGCAACCGCCCTAGACGGCATCCGATTGGGTTACGAGACGGCCGTTCTGCTCGACTGCGTCCGGGCTGTCGACCTGGAGCCAGGGGATGGAGTCCGAGCGCTCGACGAGATGGCCGATGGAGGGGTAACGCTGGTGGGCGGGAAAGCGACGGCTCGCTGACGGCGCGGAGCGCCAGGTGGCGTAACACGCGAACCGGGACCCAAGCCCAATGCGCCGGCCGCGTGACCGACTAATGTTGGCCGATGCAGATCCACCTCGTGGACGCCACGTACGAACTCTTCCGGGCGCACTACGCGCCGCGACCGGCCACGCTGGCGCCGGACGGCCGAAGCGTTGGCGCGGTCGTGGGCCTGCTCTACTCCCTGCTGACGCTGCTGCGCGATGAGGGAGCGACTCACGTCGGCTGCGCCACGGACCACGTCATCCGCTCCTTTCGCAACGACCTGTACGCAGGCTACAAGACAGACGCCGGCGTCCCGAAGGAGCTTCTAGACCAGTTCCCACTCGCCGAGCGGGCCATGCAGGCGATGGGCCTGGTGGTCTGGCCGATGGTCGAATTCGAGGCCGACGACGCACTGGCAACGGCCGCCGCGCGGTGGGCAGGTGCGCCGGGAGTCGAGCGCACCTGGATCTGCACGCCGGACAAGGACCTGGCCCAGTGCGTTCGGGGCGAGCGGGTGGTCATGCGCGACCGGCGTCGCGACAACACCATCG
>JAYVMQ010000014.1:0-4770 GCA_043758855.1 Chloroflexota bacterium | reverse complement strand
GTTGGTTCCGGCCGGCGGCAACCCGGCATCACAGCTCTCGCCCGGACCAAGCGTGCCCGGGGTGCCGTCGACCTGCACCCAGGACCTCGACGTCGCGCTGCCGCTCGTCGCGTTGGTCTTCGGTGCGATTCTCATCCTTACAGCGGTCCGCCTTGGGCGTGAGCCAAGGTCCTGGGGGCCGAGCATCGCGTTCGGGGTCATCGCCGGGATCGCCGTCGCCATGTTCGCGGCGTACGCGATCCTCGCGATTTCCGGCTCCGACCAGCAGCAGTCTTCGCCCGGACTGGGCCTCGTTCTCGCCGCCGCCGCGCCCGTGGTCGTGGCGCTCGCGGGCGCCCTCGCCGTCTGGCGGGCGTACGGACGAGGCGCGACGCCCGGCTCATCTTGAGCGCCCGCGGGTCAAGTCCCCAGACGTGGTGTAACAGGGCGTCATCCGCGCGCCATCGCGTTGGACCAGGCGATCCCGGTGCAAGTTGCGGCCGCATCAGTCGCCCGCTGGGTGTGGAACTGGGCTGCATTGCCAACGTTGGACATCGCGCTGGTCACGGTCAACCAGATGCCCAGCCTGCCCCGGCGCCCCGTGGTCACCATCAACGGGGTGACCGTGGAGCTGAACGATCGCGTCGCTGCTACCCATGCTGTGGCGGGGTTGATCGAGATTGGGTCGCGAGCGGGTGGACTTGGATAACACATCTACGTGGGAGGTCGAGGGGGCATGCAACTCCGTTCGGGAGGTTGTCGTGGCCTCCTCGACCTGGCGAGGTCTGCTTGCCGCCAAGTTGCCCTGAGCCTCGCGGGCTGCGCCACAAGTTCCAGCTCTGCAGCGATGCGGGCAGCAACTGGGCGTTCGATGCCTTCGACGTGCACCCGTTAGCCGTCGCTCACGATGCCTGCCAGCCACTCGCGACGGCTCCCGGCATCTGATGGAGGGCGTCACTCCTCCGCTCGGCGCCGCCTGGGAGGTCACCTACGACCCCGGGGAGCCGCTGCAACTTGTCCAGCTTGGCTCGATCGACTTTGCTGGAATCGAGCAATCGTGGAGCGATGACGAGCGCGAGCGTTTGGATTCCAGGCTGACATGGCTGCTGGATAACGCCGAGACGTGGGAGGCGCCGGGCTGGGGGCCAGCGCGAGGTGAACCAGTCACGCTGGTCTACGAGTGCAACTGGCGAGGCGCTTCCGGGGCGTGGCAGCGGATGGTTCATGGTTTCACGGCCGGTCGCCACCGCCTGTTGGCCGCGCGCCAGCTGGGTAGGCCCACGATCCGGGCGAAGGTCCTGGAGCAACTCTTCTTTCCGCCGGGCGATCGGCCCGCCGACAGGATTGAAGTGCCCACCAGCTCGGACCGGCGAGTGCTCCTTTCCACAGACCACCCGAACGCGGGCCACACGACCGGATCGTCGGTCTGATCGCCTTCCAGACGGACGCTGGGACTGCCCGACTCGCGCCGAAGGTCCGCGATTTCGGACGGGCCCACCTACCGGCCACGCGACGTGTACGGCTGCCGGGAACCATACTGCACTCGATGACCTCCGGGCGACGAAGACGAAGGCGCCGGTCGGGTTCCACGTCTGGTTTGCTGAGCCTCCTTGCAGGTTTGGCTCACCTCGTGGCCAGAGTCGGCTGGCTCAGCGTTCGCGCGCGGTCCGTGGATCAGCTTCTCGCGCTCAGCCGTCGGGAGTTCGAGGTGGAAGTTGGGAGACTCTTGGGCGGCCTCGGGTACAGGCAGGTGAAGCACGTCGGTGGTCCGGGCGACCTTGGCATGGATCTTCGGGCGATCGATCCGCAGGGTAGAACAGTCGGCATTCAGTGCAAGCGCTACGCCAGCACGTCGCGCGTCGCCTCTCGGGACATGCAGGGCTTCGTCGGGATGCTCGTCCATCATCGATTGGACCGCGGGCTGTTCGTCACGACATCGACGTTCACTGCCGCCGCCCGATCACTGGCGAATGACCACGGCATCGAGCTAGTCGATCGGGACGCTCTCGCGCGCATGGTGATGGTCCGCGATCGGGCGGGTTGAACCCGAGCGCGTTCACATCCCTGTCCTCATTCACCGGCGGTCACGCCGCGACTCGGTGAGGCGGCGGTCGTTGTCGACACCGACACTCCGAAACGACCTCCTTCTGGCGCGGCCCCGACGAGGGCCTCGCTAAGCACGGAAACGGGAGCGTGCGCGGGGCTCCCCTTTCGGTGCGGCCCCCCGAGGCGTCCTTCAAGCTGGTCGGTACGTCCGGACGGCGGAGCAGTGACTACTTTCCTCATCGCGTCGCCTCGACAGGCGCTCAGAACGGACGCTGGACGAACTCGTCCAGGATCGGGCCGCAGAGGGCCTCCCGATCCGCCGGCAGCGCGCACGAGAGCGTGCTTGCGACGGGGCTGCCTCCCCGGTCGTTCTCATAGTGGACGATCCCGACCACCGCGTTCGGGCCGCCGGAGAGTGTCCCGGTTCCGGCGATGCCCGCCGGGTCGGTGAACTCCACGTCCTGCGCGTCTAGGCGCCGGACGCGCTCGCCGGCAGGGACGGTGCAGGACAACCAGTCGGGGTTTCCCTGTTGCCGAGCGATCGTCGCCGCCGCGGGGAAGAACGGGCAGGCCGCCGCGACGACGCTGCTCCAGGCCGCTGCGCCATCGGCCTCGACCACGGCATGCGGGTCGGATGGGTCGCTGATGGTGATCCAGGAGGCGCCATCGGCACCCTCGACCGCGGCGCAGGTCCACCCGCGCGGTGCAAGCACGAGCGTTTCGCCCACCCCGTAGAACGCAAACGCCGCGCCTTGGTCGACCGGCAACGTCGCAAACCATGCCTGTTCCGCGGGCGTCGGCCCCGGTCCGTCGCCGGCGCCGGCCGAGAGGCACCCGACCACGGGCAGCGTCACCGTGCTCATGGCGGGGGGCGATGCGGCGACGTGTATGGGGCCGCTCGCCTCGACTCCGGCCGCCGCGGCAGGCGTGGAGGCCTCGGGTAACCCGGACGAGGCAACCGTGAAGCGCCCCGCGAGAAACGCGCCGGCGACCAGCAGGACGACGGCGAGGACCGCCAGCAGCGGGGTGAGCGGGCGACGCGGCAAGGGCGAGATGACCACCGGCAGCGCCGGCAGCGCGGCCGGTGACAGGGGGAGCACGGACCCGATCGGCGGAGGCGCGGGCGCGACCGGCGCGAGCGCTTCCGCCCGCGCGCGGTCGGGTGACACGGACTCCACTTCGAACCGCTGGCGCGGGCGCGTGACGAGGGCGAGCAGTGCGAGCACCATCAAGCCGATCAGCCACGGCCAGAAGAGACTGGCCAGCGCGATGCTGCCCAGAGCGCCAGCGACGGCACCGCCGGCCCCGTTGGTAGCCCCGCCCAGGACCGGCAGGATCACGAACAGCACCGGATACGCAATGAACCACAGGAGGGCGAGATACCCGAAGCATCCGGTCCCTCCGCCGTCGCTGCGGGCTCTCATGCGACGGCGACCGGGGGACGAACCGCTGCCGTCATCGTCACGGTCAGGATGAACGCCCAGCTGGCCACCCGGACGACTCGATCGTAGGCGGGCCGCCTGGCGTCATCCGGATCGAGGAGCAGGACGTTCCGGCGGCAGTGGGCGCTCATCAGACCTCCTCGGGTGGTGGCAGCACGAGGGCCGGCGACGGGGTCCTCTCGGCGGGCACGGGCCTTGTGGTTGGCGCAGTTCGAGGGCCGCCGCGGCGGCGCGGCGGTGCTGTGCCATCACTCGGCGTCCCTTCGTCGACGAACGTCGAGGCGGGGACGCCGAGCACCTCGGCGGTGCGTTCGAGCCACGCCTTTGGTGGGCGGCGGCGACCTTGGGAGTACGAATAGACCGTGACCCGGGCCACCCCGGTGCGCTCGGCGAGCCATGTCAGTGAGCGCCCTTGGGCGGCCAGAGCCTCGGCCCAACGGTAGCGTCGCAACGGTGCATTCATACTGGCGCGAACATATGCCGCGAGTAGCGATATGTCAATACGCTTTGGGCCATGGAGAACGACGAGGCCAAGGCGCGCGGAGCGGCGCTGCGGGACTACCTGCTCCGGGTCATGGCAGCGGCCGGGGTCCGCTCGTTTGCCGAACTCGCACGACGGGCGGCCATCCGCGAGAACACGATCGTCGAGTGGTGGTCGAAGGGGAAGGTGCCCTCCAATGACTCACTCGGCAAGATCGCTCGGGCGCTCGGTCTCCCCGGCGGCGCGAGCGACCTCATCGCGGCCTACGAGGGACGGCGGGCTGGTCCCGGCCGGTTCGTCACGGACGCGGATCTCGAAGCGATGCTGGTGCGCGCGGCCGAGACGGCAGTTCGGCGAGTCCTCGAAGAGCGCGAAGGTCATGACGGATAAGCACTGCCCTGCTCGGCATGCTGCCCGCCAGGCGGCCCTCCGGGGTGATTGGACCGGCGCGAGCAGACGGGTCGGCGAGGATCGCCGGGCGGCCCTCCACCCTTTACATCGTCCGAACAGGCCGTCGCGACCGGGCCGAGACGGCCTCGATGCCATCGGCCCCGGCAATCGGTCGGGGCTCGATCGATCGTGCGTCCTGGGCCGTCTGTGGGCCCGGGGCCGTTGCACTACCAGACCAACCAGGGGCGTCGAACCCGGACCAGGACGGCTCGCCAACTGAGCAACTAACTGAGCCCTTTTCGGTGCCAGGTCCACGCTCACGAGCACGTCGGACTGACGGGGGCGCTTAGAAGGCGGTTGCTCTGTCCACTGAGCTACGGGGACGGGAGTCGGGCCGCCGCCGCTGGACTGAACCCGGGCGGCGGCCCATTG
>JAYVMQ010000013.1:0-4373 GCA_043758855.1 Chloroflexota bacterium | reverse complement strand
AGGGCATCCCCGAGGAGCGACGTCTGTTCGGGGTCGTCGAGGGTGCCACCGAAGGTTGACCTTGGGCGGGCCTTATGAGGGGTACGCCGGAAAGACCTCATTTCGGGCGGTCGCACGCGGTCCCATCTACCGCACGAAGTCCCCTTTCGCCGAGGGCTGCCGTTTCAGGTCGCGGCTTCTTCGAGACAGACGCGTTTCGGTCCAGTTCTTTGGTCGTCGGTCAGCGCGCCGCCAGATACCGCCGCTGACGAGCTCGGAATGCGTCATCGCCACCCTCGAGAATCCGTCGGGCCTCTATAGCGACGTCTGATGCCTCGAGCCCACCCCGCGCAACGATTCGGCTCCGGTCAGCATCAGCATCGAGGGCTATCACGAGTTCTGCGTCGCCAAGGACTGGGATATTGGCGTTATGGGTGGCGACAATCACCTGTCGATGCTCACACACTGTTGCGAGCGTCTTCACGACCTCCTCATAGATGTACCTATTGTCGAGGTCGTCTTCGGGTTGGTCGATAATCAGCGGCTCGTGGCCCACCGCAAGCGCGAGGGCAAGAGATGCCGTCGCCCGTTGACCTGGAGAAACCTTGGTTACGGACCGCCAGGCGCTGGCAGCTCCGTCCGAAAGCTCCATCTCGAGATCCAGCCGGTCGAGGGTTTCGGACGTTTCCAGCTTTCGCAACTCATCTTGCTGCAGCGCGCAGAGCTTTGTGGCAGTCGCAGAGGTGACTCCAAGGCCGATCACGGCCTCCGGACCTTGTTGAATCGCCTCAACTATGACGCTCGGCTCCAAGCGCGCCAGATGAGCCAACTGGTCGGCGCGAACACCCTGGCGGGCAACGGCGCGTTCAAGCGCCTTTTGAAGCGCGGATCTGTCGCCAAGGGGCGTCACCTGAATTCGAACGCGGGTCGGCAGCATTGCTTGGATATCACGCGCAGCCCCGGACACGAGGCGTGACATCCTTCGTCGGTGAGCACTGAGTTTGGTGAGAGCTCCCCGGCGATCCAGTCTCAGCGCCTCCAACCGGCCCTGCCGTACTGGAAGTTCCGCCAGTTGAGCCTCCAGCTCGGCAACTCTAGCATGCCACTTGGCGAGCGCTTGAGGCTTTTCAATCCCGGCTGCTGCCAGGGCCCGTTCCAGCGCGGATCTCGCAGCCTCGGTTGAGGCTTGCCAGTCAGCCCGCAACTGGACGAGTCCGGGCTCCGTATCAAGAAGGCCAGACTCGAGGACAGCCGAGGCTTCTTGGACGGCGACTTCCAATCGTCCCAGAGTCGGACCTAGGTCCGCGGGCGGCATGGGGTCAGTCGGGAGGACGGGCGCGGAAGACAAAGTCCGCAACTCGGCAGCTGCCGTGGTCACCTTGGCCGGCCAAGCAAGAGCCGTCTTGACGACTTGGTCCGCTTTCTCGAGGGCCTGTAGTTGGGCAATAGCCGCGTCCGCCCCGGCCGCTTGAGCGCGCGCGATGCGGTCGGCCAGATCGGCTCGTTCCGATGTTATTTCGTCGAAGCCGGCCACTGCCTCTTCCTCGACTCCTAAGAGGTTCCCCCCAGCAGCCAGATCCCTCAACATCAAACGTTCCGTTTCGCGCGCGTCCTGCCATGCAGCGCCTGCCGCGCTCGCCACGAATTCGCGAAGCTTGGGTCCTGTCCCCAGCTCTGTTAGCTCTCGCTGGCCGAAGACTCGGACCGTTAGACGGCGACCAGGAGCCAGATCGCTAACATGGCCACCGCTAATCAGCTGCGGAGCAGCAGACCCGCCACTCCGATGTACCTCGTATGCCTGGCCCGAAGCGTCAACAAACGTTATCCAGGCATCTGAGTCCGCCCGGAAGTTGCGCTCGCGATTGCCGGCCAGCAGTTCTTCATCGGGTGCCGGCAGTCCGAGCACATAGCGGACGATCTCGATAAGGGCCGACTTCCCGGTGCCTTTCCCTCCGATGATTGCGTTGAGCCCAGGCGCCAGAGCCACGTCGAACTTATCGTGGAAGCCACCCTCAATGCGAAGTGAGGTGAGCCGAGACCAGCTCGGCGACGGCGACGCTGTGAATTGGATCCCGCGCACTCGTCCCCAATCGGATCGATGCTGTTCGGGGAAGCGGATGCGAGTGATCGGCGCAAGGAATGCCTGACGAAGTCCTTCCAGGGTGGGCCGCGCACCGAGCTTCAGCCAGACAGCGCGCGTTCCGACCGATTCCCAGGAGCGCACGTCGCCTGAGAGAAACCAGCGCGGTGGCTCGAGCTGGAATTCCGCGGCCGGATTCACGAGGACATCTGCGCCGGGGTTTCCGAAGACGTCGAAGGCGGCGATTAGGTCGCCCTGGGTCAATTCGCTGCTGTTCGAGCAAACCTTCGGTCCGAAGATCCCGATGTCTCGCGCCGTCGCATGCGGCGCAAGCACGAGCCCGCGGTGCGATCGAACGTCCTCAAGGACCGCCTCAATGGACTTCGTTAGGGAGCGCGGCGCCCCATTCAGATACGGCGAAATCCCTGGCTTGAAAAGCGTTGATACGAAGCGCTCCGCCATCGCGTAACCGGGCTTGTCCGCCTCCCACAGGACGATCAGGTGGCAACGATTCACATTGATCTCGACGCCAGGGAACACGACGATGCCTTGTTTTCGGCCAGCCTCGCGGAGCATCGGCCACCAATCGACCCGGTTGTGATCGGTGACCGCTATGACCTCGACGCCAGCATCGGAGTGGGCGGCAATCAGTCGCTCGGCGAACGTTGAATTCGGATCTCGCGGGCCGGCCTCAGCGCCGTATCGGTGATTGGCGTCGCCGGCCGTATGCACATGGAGATCCGTGAGAAAGAACCGTGAGAAGAGCGGCTCTACCACCCCAGCTACCTCCGATCACCGCGACAAGGTCGACTTTCCAATGATGACGGATGGTGAGCTCGGCGCAAGTGGTCCACGCGTTCGTGCGAACGCCACCACACTACGAAATCGCAGGATAATCGGAGCCTTGGCCGCTCGGCCCGCCGTGCTCACGACATCCTGTCCTTCACCGCATTTCGCCTGGCGGCTCCCAAAGCACGTGCGCTTCGCTGAGGGAACCCGTCGCCCGGTTGGTGAGCCGCTGACTTCTGGGGAGCGCGGACTGGGCTCAGGCGAGTAGTGGCTCCACCTGGAGCTCCACAAACTCGCGTTGCCCGGGCGCCCACTCCGACTTGCCTCCCGGCCCGTAGACCACGGCGTGCGCAAGCACGCGACCTGGGCTGAGCTTCAGTTCCGGTGGACCCACCTCGTCAAGCTGCTGTCGCATTGGAACGAAGGTAACCGCGAGACTTCCCGTCAGGCGACCGCCGAGCTCGTGGAACATGCTCTTGGGCAACGCCCATTCCACGCCCTGCATGACGCCGCGACCTGGGTGCCCGAACGTCACCTTGCCCGCCGCCCATTGGAATCCTGCCACCTGCGGCACGCTGTTGATCTTCAGCTGAGCGAGGGCGCCGAGCATGCGGGTGGCGGCAGATGCCGCCGGTCCGGCGGCCCCGAGGGCGCCGGCGAGCTTTGCTGAGTCATCTACCAGAGGCTGCAGCGCCTGCCAGTCCTTCGCCGCTCGCTCCAGGAACGAGTCTTGATGGTCGACCGGGCTCATGTACTTCACCGTCGCGGCCAACTCGCTCACCCGCCAGCCGCAGTCGATTGGGAAGAAGACGTACACCCGCGCGGCGTACGGATCTTCGAGGTTGTCCCAGAACCCATCCGGACGCCGGAGGGCGTCCAGCATCCCGTCACGGTGGTGAGGGTTACCCGGGTGGCCAATCGTCCAGGCGTACTCATATATCGGCGCAGTCGGCGTGCTGCCGGCGCCGCCCTGGAGCTCGGCGTGGTGGAGGTCTGCCTGCGGCCGAGTCTCCCCGTAGAGCTCGAAGTAGTAGGGCTGCTGCGCGGCGTCCCAGGTACTCAATTCCTTGGGCCAGCTGACAACCTCGATCGCCATGCGTCTATCTTGTGGCCCGGCCTCGGGCAGCACAAGGCCGGCCCGCGTCGCCCCGCGGCTAACCGACGACGCGAAGCCCGAGCCCGCGGTGTGGAGCTACGACGTGGACGTTTATCCGCGAAGTCTCGGCGCTACTCCAGTCGGACCGACGACTTACGCGACCCTGCGGAGCGCGCAGGCGATCCACTCGGGCAGGACGATGCGAGGCGTGGGACACGGAGGTTCAAGCCCTCTCGCCCCGACCATAACAACCAATCGAGCCCCATTCCAAGCCTCGCCCCAGCCTTGGGCTTGCGCGGACGGGCTCGGGACCAAGTGGACGTTCCGGGCGCCGACCACCTCGATCCGCTCGAACAGCGCCTCGGCGAGCATCCGGCGGCCGGAGCCCTCGGCCTCATCCCAGAGGGTAGGCAAGGTGCCCAGGTACTC
>JAYVMQ010000012.1:0-8791 GCA_043758855.1 Chloroflexota bacterium | reverse complement strand
GGCTCGCCTACGCTGCTCGCGACGGACCCAAGTTTCACAGAGATGTCGCCCTCATTCTCCCCGGCCGGCGCGAGCCTGGTATTCGGGCGGGTCGGTTCGCAGTCGCTCGGCATCTCGGCCGGAATATGGACGGTGAGGCCAGACGGTACGAGCCTCACCAACCTCTCGACTGACGGTGGCTATCCGCGTTGGCTGCCGTAGGCGCGATCGTCGCGCCGACCTTACGGGCCAAACGGCCCGAGCCGCCAGGACCAACCGGCCCGCTTCGTGTGTCCTACATGCATACTCTGAGGACCTTCCGCAGTTTGACCCGCCCTTTGGGCCGTTGATACACTCCGGGCGGCCCGAATATGCAGTTGCTGTATCGGAGTTATGGGCCTGACTCCCCGGTAGTGCGCCGTTCCGCCGCACGTGCCTGACGTCCAAAAGAGAAGGAGCCGCTCTTCCCACATGAACCTGGACCCAAATACTCTCCAAATGTTTATCCCGGTCGCGGGATTGCTTGCAGTTGCGTTCGCGATTTTCCTCGCTCGTGACGTCTTGTCCCGCGACACCGGGACAAAAGAGATGATGGAAGTCTCTGCGACGATCAACGAGGGCGCGGTCGCGTTCATCAAGCGCCAATACTTCACGATTGGCGTCCTGGCGGCGGTCGGTGCGGTGATTATCGGCGTCGTGATCGCGCTCCTGGAGACGAAGAACGTCGCCGACACCGGAACGTACGGCCTGGACCTGGGCATTCGTACAGGCGTTGCCTTCGCGGTCGGCGCGGCGTTCTCGATGGCCTGCGGGATCATCGGCATGCTTGTCAGCGTCAAAGCGAACGTCCGTGTTGCCTCCGCCGCCCGTCGCAGCCTCGTCGAGGCCGTGCAGGTCGCGATGCGCGGTGGCGCGGTCTCCGGGTTCCTCGTCGTCGCTCTCTCACTGCTGGGCGTGTGGGGCATCTTCTCCGCCTACGGCGGTCTGGCCGGCGGCCAGAGCACTCACGATGCACCGTTCCTGATCGTCGGTTACGGCTTCGGCGCCAGCTTTGTCGCTCTCTTCGCCCAGCTCGGCGGCGGTATCTACACCAAGGCCGCTGACGTTGGTTCCGACCTTGTCGGCAAGGTCGAGGCCGGCATCCCCGAGGATGACCCACGCAACGCTGGCGTCATCGCGGACCTCGTCGGTGACAATGTCGGCGACTGCGCCGGCCGCGGCGCCGACCTGTTCGAGTCGACAGCCGCCGAGAACATCGGGGCCATGATCCTCGGCGTCGCCGTCTACACTTTGGCGGTAGCCAACCACTGGCCGAACCCGACCGCCTGGATCTTCTTCCCGCTCGTCATTCGAGCCTTTGGTCTCGTCTCCACGATCGTCGCGATGTTCTTCATCCGCGGCAAGGAAGACGAGAACCCGATGAACATCTTGAACCGCGGGTACTGGGTCACCACGATCCTTAGCGCCGCATCGCTCGCCTTCGTCACCAGTGTGATGATGAATACGAACGGCGCCACGGGCGACAATGGCATCCCCACCTGGATCTACTTCTTTGGGGCTGGCCTTGTCGGGTTGGCAACCAGTGTCGCGTTCGTCTACATCACCCAGTACTACACGGCCGGCAGCTTCCGCCCGGTTCGAGAGATCGCCGAGTCGTCCAAGACTGGCCCAGCGACCAACATCATCAGCGGTATGGCGGTCGGCTTCGAGACCACCCTCGTCACCGCGCTCACGATCGGTGCCGCCCTTCTGGCCAGCAACTGGCTTGGCGCCCACTCCGGCCTAGGTAGCGTCGGTGGCATCTTCGGCACCGCCGTCGCGACCATGGGCATGCTGATGACCACCGCCTACGTCCTGGCCATGGACACGTTCGGCCCCATCACCGACAACGCCGGTGGCATCGCCGAGTTCAGCCGGGCCGAGGCCGGTGCACGCGAGATCACCGACCGCCTCGATGCGGTCGGCAACACGACCAAAGCGCTGACCAAGGGCTACGCGATCGCGTCCGCCTCACTGGCCGCCTTCCTGCTCTTCTCCGCGTATATCGACAAGGTCAACCTGATCCTTCAGCATCAGATCGACGCCGGTACTCGAACCATCCAGCAGGGTCTGATGACATCGGTCAACCTGGCCGATGTCAACGTCTTCGTGGCCGCTTTGATCGCCGCGATGCTCGTTTACTTCTTCAGCTCTCTGGCAATTCGGGCAGTGGGCACGACCGCCCAGGCGATCATCGTCGAAGTCCGCCGCCAGTTCCGTGAGATCCCCGGGATCATGGATTACACCGGCCGGCCGGACTACGCTCGAGTCGTGGATATCACGACCCGCGCCGCGCTGCGCGAGATGATGTTGCCGGGCGCCGTCGCCGTTGCCACCCCTATCGCCGTCGGCGTTCTCCTCGGCTACCAGGCCGTGGCCGGCATGCTGATGGTTGGCACCATCGCCGGCGTCCTTCTTGCCACCGTCCTGAACAACAGCGGCGGCGCCTGGGACAACGCCAAGAAGTACATCGAGTCCGGCCACCTCGTCGGTGAGGATGGCGAGGTGCTCGGCAAGAAGACGTTGGCCCACCAGGCCGCCGTCGTCGGCGACACGGTCGGCGATCCCTTCAAGGACACCGCTGGCCCATCGCTCCACGTTCTCGTGAAGTTACTGGCCACCATCACTCTGGTGATGGCACCGCTCTTCATCCGCTAGACGGTTTGTGTGGGTGGGCCGGCGATCGACAAGACTGCCGGCCCACTAACATACCCAAGCTCGCAGCCGAGGGGCTGCCGGCACGGTCCGCTTCGTTGCACTCTCTAGCGTAAAAAGAGGACAGACAATCGGAGGACGCGTCCCATGGACCTTTCGATCGTTCAAGCCCTGGTGATGGGCTTGATCCAGGGGCTCACGGAGTTCATTCCCGTATCGAGCTCGGGTCATCTCATCCTCGTGCCCTGGCTGTTCGGGTGGAACGATCCCCTCCGGGATGCCTTCATCACTTCCCTGGAATTTAGCGTCATCCTCCATATGGGCACGCTATTAGCCCTGCTCGCCTACTTCTGGCGCGACTGGCTGAAGCTCATTCCGGCCGGTCTGGCAACCATCCGCGACCGGTCGTTTAAGGGCGATCCGGACCGCAAGATGGCCTGGCTACTCGTTATCGCCACTATCCCCGCCGTTCTGGTAGGGCCGTTGCTGAACGGTCCAATCGAAGATGCGGTTCGTGCGCCCGCCCTCGTAGCGTTAATGCTGTGCGTCGGCGCCGCGATCCTGTGGCTGGCCGATCGATGGGGCAGCAAGACTCGTGAGATGGACTCGCTCACGTTCGGTGGTGCGCTTGGCATCGGCGTTGCCCAAGTACTCGCCCTCGTACCTGGCATCAGCCGCTCCGGCATCAGCATTTCGGCCGGACTCTTTCTGGGCCTCACTCGCGAGGCCGCGGCACGGTTCAGCTTCCTGATGGCAACGCCGGTCGTAGCCGGGGCAGGCCTCTGGGAAGCCCGCAAGCTGCTGAGTCACGATCCGGCCGCGCCCAATCCTGAGACGAAGCTGGTCGTGATCGGCTTCATCGCCGCCGCCATTTCCGGCCTGTTGGCGATCCGCTTCATGCTCGCATTCCTGCGTCGCCAGCCCGTGACCGTGTTCGTGGCCTACCGCGTTGTGGCCGCGATCGTGGTCTTCGCCGTTTTGCTCTCGCCGCACGGCGCCTGAAAGAGGCCGGCCGCCCCATGGAGGTCATGAAGCAACTGCGGCAGCGGGAGATCCGCGACCTGCTGGCTCAGCGTTCCATCAGGACCCAGCAGGAGCTTGCGGCTGCGCTTCGCGATCGTGGCTTCCGTGCAACTCAAGCCACGATCAGCCGCGACGTGGCGGACCTTGGGCTCATCAAATCCAACCAGGACGGCGTCCAGTCGTATACGGTCCCTGCCCGCGTCACCGAGGCCGAGAGTACGGGCGAAGAACGGCTCCGGGCCCTTCTCCACGACCTCCCGGTGGACATCCGTGAGTCCGGCCTGATGCTCGTCATCAAGACGCTGCCCGGTTCGGCCCATGCCATCGCCGCAGCCCTGGATCGGACTCGCTGGCCGGAGGTTGTGGGCAGCATCGCCGGCGACGACACGGTCTTTGTCGCATTCGCGGACAGGGCATCGATGCAGCGGGTTCGAGGCCGGCTCGTTTCACTGGGTCACTAGCGGGCCTCCACCCTGCCGGTCCCAGCCCTGCATGCCCGTGGACAAGGGCCGGCCCCGCCTTCCGGGGAGGAGGAGGGGAGGATGCCGGAAGGCGGGGCCGGTGTTGTTGGCTTCGTTGGTGCTGATACTGATCGTCTCGTTTCAGCAAGCCACTCCACATTGGTCCCACACAGGTGAGGACCTCCGTTCTCGTGCAAACGGAGGTGGAGGACCCACTTGGAGTGCCGCAGGCGGGCCACCTCCCGCGCCTTCATCGGTATCGCCCTTTGACAGGGGCAGGAGCGGCGGCTAGCATACGCGCCGGCCGAGCTTCAGGACGCCGACCAAGGTGCGCCCTGGAGTCTTTTTCTTTATCCCGGTCGCAAGGTGCCGGATAGCCGACCGGCGCCCGCCGGACGGACGAGAACGGGAGCCGCTCCGCGGTGAATAACAAGACTCAGTACATCTCGGAAGAGGGCCTGACCAAGCTTCGTGCGGAGCTTGGGGAGTTGATCAACGTCCGCAGAGCGGAGATCGCACAGCGCATCCACGACGCCAAGGAGCACGGAGATCTGGCCGAGAATGCCGAGTATGAAGACGCCAAGAACGAGCAGGCCTTCGTAGAGGGGCAGATTCAGCGGCTCGAGTCGCTGGTCAAGAATGCGGTAATCATCGACGGTCACCGCGGCACGGATCACGTCCAGATAGGCTCCACTGTCGACGTTGACGGCTCCGACGGCAAGGAATCATTCACCATCGTCGGGTCGACGGAAGCCAGCCCGAGCGAGGGTCGGATCTCCAACGAGTCGCCGGTGGGTCGAGCCTTGCTGGGCAGGCGCAAGGGCGAATCCGTCGTCGTGCACGTGCCGGCCGGTGACTTCTCCTACAAGATCCTCAAGATCAGCTAGCCTCTCGCCATGTACTGGGCCGACGAGCTAGCTGCCGCTGTCGCGGGACCCCAGATAGTCAACGACTCCAAGTCGCCCTCGGGGACTGTGCACGTAGGTTCGCTCCGCGGTGTCGTCCTCCACGATGCGATTCATCGAGCCCTGTTGGGCGCCGGCCTTGAGGCCAGGTTCCTGTACGGCGTCGACGACATGGATGCCATGGATTCCCAGGCTCTTCTGACACCCGACGCAGTCGACCGCTACATGGGCGCTCCGCTCAGCCGTGTGCCTGCGCCTGAAAGCAGCATGGAGCCCAACTACGCCCGCCATTTCGTTGGCTCGATCTTCTTCAAGACTTTCGAGCCGCTCGGCATCAGGCCGGAGTTCTACTGGGTCTCGGAGCTGTATGACGCCGGCCGAATGGACCACTACGTCAAGCTGGCCCTTGACCGAGCCGAGCAGGTGCGCTCGATCTACCTGAGGGTCAGCCACGTCGATCGACCCAACATCTGGCTGCCGATCCAGGTGATCTGCGAGAACTGCGGCAAGATCGGCACGACCTACGCCACCGACTGGGACGGCTCAACGGTCGCCTATGTGTGCAAGCCGGACATGGTCGCGTGGGCGCGCGGATGCGGGCACGAGGGCCGAGTCTCGCCCCTTGGCGGCCGGGCCAAGCTGCCCTGGAACCTTGAATGGGCCGCCAAGTGGGGCCTGCTGGGGGTCACGATCGAGGGTTGCGGCAAGGACCTTGCCACGGCCGGCGGCTCGCGCGATCGCTCCGAGGCGATCAGCCGCGAGGTCTTCGAAGTAGAGCCGCCGCGCAACGTCACCTACGAGTTCCTCAACATCGGCGGCAAGAAGATGTCCACATCAAAAGGCCAGGGCGTTGCCGCCCATACGATCGCGGAGGTCTTGCCACCGGAGCAGCTTCGCTTCCTGTTCTTGCGGCCGCGGCCCAACCAGGTCATCGACTTCGACCCTGATGGCGACACGATCCCGCGCCTCTTCGACGAATTCGACAGGATCGCCGCCGCCACGGCCGGGCGTGAAGTCAAGGGTGAGCTGCCAGCCGACCATGAACGGGTCTTCGCGTATTCGCTGCTTGGACCATCTCCCGACGTAGCCGCCGCGGCGGCTGCCTTCCGGCCGGCATTCGGGCACCTGGCTTTGCTGCTCCAGGTCCCGGGCGTGGATATCGCCGCGCGCATGGAGGCCGAAAAGGGCGCGCCACTCACGGATATGGAGTCGGTCTTGCTCGCCCAGCGCATGGCGTCGGCCCGGGCATGGCTTGACTCGTATGCGCCGGAACGGGCTCGGCTGGCTGTACGGTACGAGGCCATGCCGCTTGAAGTGGCCGGTCTCGACGAGGCGCAGCGCGGGTACCTGGCCGCCCTCGCAGCCGCCGCCGAGTCAGAGAAGCCGGGCTCCGGCGACGCCTGGCAAGCGACTATTTTCCGAGTGGCCGCCGACACGGAACTGGCCCCCGGCCGGGCCTTCGGTGCGCTCTACGCAGCCTTCCTCGGCCGCAGCAACGGTCCGCGCGCCGGCTGGTTGCTGGCCGGCCTGGAGCCCGCGTTCGTAGTGGAGCGGCTTCGCGCCGCAGCCGAGGTCGCTGCAGCCTCGGTCGCCACCACCTAGGCGCAGCCCGCAGCCGCGGTCGCCGCAGCCGCCGCCGCCGCCCCCTAGGCGCGGCCCCGCTAAACTCAGCGCAGGCTACGCGGCCGGGAGCCGTCGGAGGATCACCAGGGAGTGGCGACGCATGAGCATCGGGCTGGTCAGGCTGCGCGAGGAGCCGCAGCGGATTCGGCAAGGCGCGATCGACAAGGGCGAGGACCCGTCGATCGTCGATGCCGCTCTGGCTGCGGAGGGCAAGCGCCGCGGGCTGCTCGGCGAATCGGACCGTCTCAAGGCCGAGCGCAACATTGCCTCAAAGCAGATCGGCGAGGCGATTCGCAGGGGCGCCGTGCCCAATGGCCCGGAGGTAGCGGCGCTGCGGCAATCCTCCACCGAGACCGGGGCCCAGATCGAGAAGATCGATGCTGAACTGTCGGCCGCGGAGACCCAACTCGAGGAGCTGATGCTCCGGATCCCCAACCCGGCCGATCTCGACGTTCCGGTGGGCGACGGTTCGGCCAACCAGACCGTGCGAACCTGGGGCGAACCGCTGCCCAAAGAAGCGAGCGTAGACGGCCCGGACGGTCCGACCGGCCCTGCTGCGGGTACCAGCGCAGGCGCCACCTGGACGCGCCGGCCTCACTGGGAGGTCGCCTCTGACCTGAAGATGTTCGACCTTGAGCGCGGCGCCAAGATCACCGGCTCGGGCTTCCCCGTCTACATGGGGCAGGGCTCCCGCCTCCAACGCGCCTTGATCGACTTCATGCTCGACGTCCACACCTCCGAGCACGGCATGACCGAGGTTTGGCCGCCGGCTCTCGTGAACGGCGCATCTGCTCGCGGCACCGGTCAGATCCCGGACAAGGAAGACCTCATGTACGTCGTGGCGCGCGACGACCTGTACCTCGTGCCCACGGCTGAGGTTCCGGTCACCAACCTCCACCGCGATGAGATCTTCGAGGCCGATCAGCTGCCGCTCCGCTACGCCGCCTACTCACCGTGCTTCCGACGTGAGGCTGGCGCTGCCGGCAAGGACACCCGCGGCATCTTGCGTGTCCACCAGTTCGACAAGGTCGAGATGGTCTTCTTCGAGAAGCCCGAAGCCTCCGGTGAGGCGCTCGAATGGCTGACCGGTCGAGCAGAGGTCATCCTCCAGCGGCTCGGTCTGGCCTATCGAGTCCTACTCATGGCAACCGGCGATATGGGCTTCGTCCAGGCCAAGAAGTACGACCTTGAGGTCTGGGCGCCTGGTGTCGAGCGCTGGCTAGAAGTCAGCTCCTGCTCGAACTTCCGCGACTACCAGGCCCGCCGAATGGCGATCCGCTACCGGCCTGAGCCCGGCGCCAAGCCCGAACTGGTCCACACGCTCAATGGTTCCGGCCTGGCCCTAGCCCGAACTGTGGCCGCCATCCTCGAAACCTACCAGCAGCCCGACGGCAGCCTGGTCGTGCCGGAGGTTCTGCGGCCGTACATGCGCATGGACCGAATCGCCAATTAACCGACCAGGGGAGAGGATGCTATGCGCCGGTTCGTCGCACTGGTTCTGGTCGGCGCCTTGGGTGTTGCGGCCTGCGGCTCTTCGGCCTCTTCGACTGCCTCGAGCATCGGCACCGCCACTGCTGGCGACTGCAACTCGCGCCCTGCCGTCGCGGGTAAGGGCCAGGCCCATGACACGACCTTCTGCGGTCCGGCCACGGTCACAATCAAGATCGGCGGGACCACGTTCAACCTGAACGGTGGTCGGTGCGTCTACGATGCCAGCGTCGGCTTCGCGCTCAACGTCGGAACGATGGCTAGAGATTTGTCGAATGTCTCGGCCGACGGCTCGCAGTTCTTTGGCATCGTTGCCCCGATCGGCTCCAGGGCCGTTGGCATGGGCTTGGTTGGCGGACGGATCCTCGTTATCACGGATGGAACAGGCGGCGACAATATCAGGATTGCCGACGACCACAAGAGCGGTAGCATCTCGGGCAGCGACATGACCTACGCGCCCCTGACCGCCAGCTTCACCTGCTAGGCGGATCTGCTGGCCGGGTTGCCGGCATCGGGCGGCTGGGCTTTCCTGTCGCCAGTCCGGCGGCTTGCGTGCTCCTGCCGACAGGATTCTGCAGGCATCTCGTTGGTCGGGGCGATTCATGGCAGGATTGGCAC
>JAYVMQ010000011.1:0-13462 GCA_043758855.1 Chloroflexota bacterium | reverse complement strand
TTCGAGGTGCCAAGGCTGGGGTTTGCCCCTTGGCTGGGCTGGGCGCTCGCGGGTGGGCTCGACGAATCGCTGGGCGATCCGGAAAGCCCCAATGAGCTGAGGGCTGCCGCAGCGGCCAGGGTGAGAATGGCTGCCCTGGCCAGGCCACGACCAACTCTTCGTGGTCCATTCATTGGTGGCACCTGCGCTACTGAGATACCGGTACAGGAGCACCACGGCGCCGACGGACGCGGGCCGTGATGATCGCCCAGCGCCCGATCACGGCCAGCACCAAGATTACCGTGATCGCCAGGCCCACGGCCAGGCCGATGTCCTGGTAGGTCACGATCCTCAGCGTTGCGTCCTGGACTTTCGACAGGGCGACCGGCGATGGCGGCGAAAATGCGGATGGGCTCAACTGCAGCTGGTACTGACCCCGCGGCAGGTTTGCGAACGAGACTTTGCCGTCGCCAGCGACAGGCTGCTGGATCTTGGCGCCGTCCGGATAGACGAGTGTCAGCTGGCCAGCGACTGGCGTCCCAAATACGGCGTCACTGGTCTGGACTGTCATGCCGTAAAGCAGGAGCTGGATCGTCCAGACTCCGTCCTCGCTTGGAATCCAGGCTTGCTGACCGCGATTGACCACCTCCGCCCCGTGAATTTTGGCTGACAGCGCTCGATAGGTAGTCGCTGATGGCTTGAGGAAAGTGCTGACCCGGATGGCTGTGGCCGCCGTCCACCACACATCCTTCGCGCCCGTCTGGGAGTTGAGAACGACATCGTTGGTGCCTGTCCCCGTGCTGAACTGGGCTTGCTCGACGAGTTTTGGATCAACCGGGTTGCCATCCAGGTCTACGTACTTGATCGTGGCCCGATACGCCACCTTCAAGCCGACGACGTATGTTGCCGGCCCGGTGACGTCGATCGTCCGGTTGGCCGAGTAGATGTTGTCCAACCAGCGCACGAAGCTGGCCTTGACCGTGGCCGAGGGCGACGTGTCCGAGTTGAGATCGGCCGTTAGCTGGTAGGCGCCAGAGCTTGGGATCGGCAGGGCCGCGATGCCGTCTGGGCCGGTCAGGGCGGTCTCGGTACCCAGCGTGAAGCGCAAGTTCGGCAGGGGCGGTACCGTCTGGATCTGGATGGCCGCGGAAAGGATCGTGAGGGTTGCGTTGGCAGACGACGCGAGTAGCGCATGAGTGCCACCGAAGGCCACGACGACCTTGTACACCCGCGCCTCATTGAGCTTCTTGCCCGGAATGATGAATTGGATCTTTCCAAGGGCATCCGTCTTATCGGCGCGCAGCGCCACGCCATCCATTTCCAACGTGATGTGCTCGCCGGCAAGCACCTGTCCGGCTCGCGTCTTCAGCTGGGCCAAAACGGTAACGTCCTGGCCGATGACGCTCCCGGTTGGGACCTCGACGGTCACCGCGGTTGCGAGCGCCGGGATCGACGCGGCTCGGACCTGCAGGACAGGCTGAACCAGAGGGGCACGTAGCGGGCTGAAGGCGGCCAAGGCTGCCGGAGCAAGGGCAAGGACCACGGCCCCAGCCACAGAGAACGCGGTAGCAAGAGTGGCCAGCCTGCGCCGCGAAGGCAGGCGTCTAGAAAGCGAATACATGCGGCACCTCACGTTTGCCTGGATGCCTGGCGCAGCCAGGGCCGGAATATGAATGCACCACCAATGACTGCGAAGGCGACGATGGCGGCGTATATGGCGATCAGAAGCGAGCGGTTGTGCGTATCCAGGGGCGGCGGTGCCTGAAAGACCTGAGCGGGGAAGACCGGGGCCGCTGCCGGGCGGCTGAGATCCAAGGCGTTGGCGATGCTGTTGGCGGTTGCGTCACGGGCCGTCAGAGGCGGAAGTGACCAGTTGTCCTCGATGAACTTGAGGATCGATGTGAAGTCGTAGGTGGTGTTGTCGATCGTGCCGCTCCGGGCATATGGCGAAACGAAGATCGCAGGAACCCGGAAGCCGTAGCCATCGGCATCCACCGCCGGCGGAGCTACGTGGTCGTACCAGCCGCCCCAGTCGTCCCAGGTGATCACTGAAAGGCTGCTGTCCCAGGCCGAACTGCGCATCAGTGAAGTGACCGTCGTCACGCCGAACGACTGGCCAACCGTGATGTCTCCGGGCGGGTGCTCGGAGAGGCCGCTCGGGACCAGGTATGCCACAGCCGGGAGCTGGCCGGACTGAAGGTCCGTGTAGTACTGATTCAGATCGACGATGTGCGAGGAGAGCTTCGGGTCGTCCACGAAGCGGGCGAAGTTGAGCAATGGAGCCCAGATGAGTTGAGACTCCTTGCTCGAGTTGTAGTTGTGGTTGCGGAAGGTGATTGTGGGGTCGTAGTTCTGGACGTAGAACTTCCATGACACTCCGGCGGTCTGTAGGCGGTCGAAGATAGTTGGGAAGTCGTAGCCGGCAGTTGGCACGGCGCCGCCAGAACGAGCGGCGAGCGAGTACATGTGATTGATCTCGCTGGAGCCCCAGGCGGAGCTGAAGAAGCGCTGGCCCAAGACGTAGTCGTGAGCCAGGTTGTAGTAGAGCGGCAGGTCGGTGCTGTCGTAGTAGCCCATCGCAAGATCAGTGGGTAGGTTGTAGGTAGCCTGCGCGGCCGAGAAGCCGTCCATCTGACCCCCGTCGAAGGCCCGTAAGGCCGCAACGGTACTGTGGTTGAGGTCGACCGTTCGATGGCTCGAGAGGTGAAACCTCGGATAGCAGGTGCTCGCCGACGGAGGAGCAGTGGGGCTCGGTATTGGGGTCGGAGTGGCCTTTGACTTCGAGACTGGACTCGGCGACGCGGCCTTGCTCGGGCTTGGCGCCACGCTTCGGATGGGAGTCGGGTTCGGGCTGGGCGTAGGCACCCAGTTGGGGATGCACACGTTGTCGGCCGGCTGGTCCACGCCCGGGAAGGATGAGAAGTAGTTGTCGAAGGTGTGGTTCTCCTGCATCAGGAAGACCACATGCTGGATCTGCTTGTCGGCGGCAGCCGCCGGCCCGGCCATGGTCAGCGGCGCAAGCGACAGGCCGATGGCTGCGGCTAGACCGGCTACACGCGCGAGGCGCGGACGGCTTCTGGGGATAGCGAATAGGCCCGCTAGGCGGTTCACGGCCGGACCTCGTAGATCTGGATGACGACCTGGGTTGAAATGTGGCCGGCTGCGTCACGCACGTCGGCGGATTGCTGGTAGACAAGTGTTCCGTGGTAGCGCGAGACGTATCTCCGCACCTTGCCGTCGAAGTACGGCGACCGCTGGGCCGACCAGACGTCGGTTGCGATGTACTGGATCTGGTTCAGCTGCAGGGCACGGTCCGGGTTGACGATCGGGTCGTAGGCCGGGTTGCGGCGCAGCGGATTGGGGCTCACGGATAGGCCATAGGCGCGCCGCTGACCGTAGTACTCGACGATGTTGGCCATCGTGGGACCGGTGGTAAGGAAGACTCCGCCCTCCGGCACGTTCTCTCGGATCCAGAGGCCCGCCTCGCGTCCACCCGGCATGCCGCCGGTGCCCGCCAGTGAGCCGCTCATGGAGGAGGTGCTGACTGCCTCCACGGAGGCAGCGCCGATACTGGCGACTGTGATCACCAGGAGCGCGACGCCTGCGTATTTAGTGAAGAGTCGAGGCAGGCGCAGGTTCCTCAGGAAAGGCGGTAGTCCTGGGGCGAACATGTGGTAGCTGCGCTGGCTTGAGGTTTCAGGATCGCGATCCGTCTGTTCGCCTGCTTGCGCCAGGCGGGTCAGGGCCCGGTCGAAGGCCAGGCCCACAAGGATTGCAATGGCCGGGGCGATCGGCAGCAGGTACTGGAAGCCCTTCACCGGCCAGAGCTCGAAGAAGGCGACAGGCACGGCGATCCAGGAGATGACCAGCCGATCTTCCCAACGTCCTCGGCGAACGGCGTAAGCCAGCCCGGCCAGGGCGATTAGCAAGACGAGCGGGCCCACTGCACCCGGGACGACGTCCGCGTAGAAGGTCCAGGTGTGGTTCGGCTGGCGCAGGACCTGCCACAGCAGGAAAGACTGGGCGGCGCCGGTGCCCTTGCCGATCATGATTGCCAGGGGGTAGGGCGCGAAGGCCATGACGAACAACACGAATGCCACGATTAGGCGCCGGAAGCCAATTCGTATCTCCGGGGCAAGGAGCATGAAGGCGATTGCCACGGGCACGATCAGGACCGCCGTCTCCTTGGCCAGGACCGTCAAGCCTGTGGCGAAAGCCGCGCCGTACAACCAGCGGGAGTCGCCGCCGCGAGCGAAGCGGGCCAGCAGGTACATGCTCAGCAAGAAGAGGGTGGTCTCCGGGCCGTCGAGCAAGGCCTGTCGAGTGACAATCACGTGATAAGGCATAAGGGCCAGGATGGCCGCGGCGATGAGTCCGACTCGGCGTCCGTACAGCATCGAGCCCGTGGCATAGGCCAAGGCGACGCCGCCCAGGCCAAAGGCCACGGAGATGACTCTGGGAGCGACGTCGTTGACTCCCATGAAGCGGAACGATATGGAGTACAGGAACTGCATCAGGAGCGGGTGGGCGCGGAAGATAGCAAAGAGTCCGCTGTAGGTCTGGTCGGCCGCGAGCGAGGCGCCTTGGCCGGCGTAGACCGCCTCATCGTTATTGAAGCCGACGGAACCGATCGCCCAAAGACGTAGGGCCGCGGCGGCCAGGATGATGGCGGTAAGGGCGATCCAGGTTCTGGCATTTGCCCGAACTCGAGTTTCGACTCGGGCCCGGACGGCGGCCAGGCTGGCCCCGATCGACAGGCCTCGCGGCAACTGAAGCCCGCCGTATGGTTCGACGGCTATGGCCTCAGACGCTGCCATTGTTGCTGCCGCCCGCGACGAAGGTCCTGCTTTGATCGCGGATCGACGTGGCCGGCGAGCCCGGCTCTCGGCTATCGGCAGATCAGCGGAAAAGCTTCTCGAGTCCGACGAACGCGCTCGGCGGCCGCTAAGGCCGCCGCCCACGAAAGGGAGGGTAGGCGACCCGCTTTCTGCTGCCTGCTCCAGGTAGGCGTGAGCAGGTTGCGGACCTAGCGACCCGCTCGGGTAGCCCACATCGGCCGATAGAGCGACTGGCTGACGAACCTCGATCGGAATGCCGACTGGCTCGCGGTCCCCGGTTTCTATCGGGATGCCGACGGGCTCTCGATCGTGCGTCTCGATCGGGATGCCGACCGGCTCGCTCCTGTCGCCCTGGATCAGGCGCGGCAGAAGGTCACCCCATTCGTGGCCGCGTACCCTCAGCCGCCAGATCGTAACGTCCTGGATGGCCTGCTTCAGCAACTCCCGCTCGCGTGCACGGAGCTGCTCGTAGTTCTCCCCACCGATCACGAAATGTGGTGCCAGCGTCGAGAACGGCGGGAAGCCGTAGGCGTCGTCGGTGTTCTCGATGAGTTGATCGACTGCGGCGTCCAGCTCCACCCGTTCCTGGATCGGCTCGCCACGCTCCATGAGGAAGACGTTGGCGATTGGCGATTCGGTTGCGATGTGGGCAGGAAGCAACGAGGTGATGTGGTACTTGGGTGGCGGGACGATGATCTGGAGAACGCTGTTGATGGACATGATCGGAACGTTGAGATTGCCTAGACCCTTGCCAACCGTCCGTCCGCTCTTCGAATGGACGCGGCTCTGGACCTGCAGCTGGACTCGCTTGCGGCGACTCAGGGTGTTGACGTCAACAGCCCGGGTCATCGTGTGGAAGGAGAGGGTCATAGGCTTGGGGAAGGTCCGGACAATGCCCTTTGGATCGATGATTGCCATGTCATCAGAGATGAACTTCCACTGGCGCTCGCGCACCATATTGATGACGGTGCTGGTCTTGCCGGTGTCTGTCTGAGCGGAGAGGAGTGTCGCCTTGCCGTCAACTTCGAGACCGGCGGAGTGGAGCAGGACGTAGCCCTTGGAGACCAGGACGAACCGCAGCAGCGCCTCGATCACGTTGGTGTATAGGACGTGCCGCGACAGTGACAGAAGCTGCGAGGCCTCGACCTCAATGGGATCGCCGAGCGTCACATTGAAGTCGGCACCGAAAATGCCCAGGTGCTCGCGGTAGGTGATGCGATCACCGTCCCGGCGAAGCCGGACTCTCGGGGTGGGCAGGGCGCCAACGCGGCGAGTCCTGATTCGAATGTCCGGCGGGGTCACCGCGGCGGTTCGGAAATAGAGCAACTCGGGCAGATCGGTGTCCGAGTCGAGCCGCAGGAGGCCACCGATGTCGTAGCGGTAGGCTGGCGCAGGTGCCCCGGATGCGTCCAGGGCGTCGTAGGCGCCGGCGGCCTTCTTGCGCCAGACCAACCCGTCGGAGACCGCGAAGCGCAGGACAAACAGCACGCCGAGGGCGATCAGGTTGGACCATCCCGGGGTGAGGTGGGCAAGGTTCGAGAAGAGGAAGAGCATCGGCACGCGCAGCAGGAGCAGGGAGTTGTTCACGCTCGAGTACGCCAGGTAGCGGACCAGGACCGGGCCCGCGAACCGCCGGCCGGAGAACGTCCACACCTCGTTGCCGAGGAAGTTCCACGTCGTTGAGACCTGGGTCGAGAGGATGGCGGCCAGCACGAACCACACGGCCAGCTTCTCGACCAGGCTTATGTAGACAACCTCATTTACGGCTATGCCGCTGAGGCCGACAAGCAGGAACTTCGCGAGGGTGATGAGGCGAGGCGGCATAGCAGCCTCGGTCTTACTGAGCATCTGAACCTTCATATCTGGCAACCCCTGAACCTACGCGTCCGAGTGGCGACTCGGACGGATGTCTGATTGATGACCACGCTGGCTGCGGCTGGCACCCTCGGGGTTCGTCCAGGCCGCACCTCCGCAGAGGACAGGCGAACTTGGGAGTCGCCGCCGCTTGGGCGACGGGCGACCGTCACAGGCGGCTGGGCTTCACAACGGGCACCTGGCCTCGAGTAGCAGCCCAGCGCAGGGCGAGGACGACCTTGAAGGCCTCGAAAAAGATGGCTTTACTCATTTTTGAGGTGCCCTCACGGCGCTCCTCGAATGTGATCGGCACCTCGACGATGCGGGCGCCGAGGCGGTGAGCGCGGAAGGTTGTCTCGATCTGGAAGGCATAGCCGCCGGCATGGACGGCGTCCAGGTCCACGGACTCAAGAAGGTCTGCCCGCCACGCCTTGAAGCCGCCGGTCAGGTCGCGGTAGGGCAACCGCAGCACGATCCGGGCAAATACCCCGCCGCCCAAGCTGATAACCCGCCTCACGGGGCTCCAGCGCGGGACGGCGCCGCCCTTCACGTAGCGACTGCCGAGCACTAGGTCGGCGTGGCCGGCGCGAATGGGCTCCAGCATGGACTGCAGGTAGCGCACCGGGTGGCTGAAGTCCGCATCCATCTGCACAACAACGTCGGCCCCGCGGGCGGAAACGCTGCAGAAGCCGTCCACGTAGGCGCGGCCCAGGCCCTGCTTAGCCTCTCGGTGGAGGACCGCGATGTTGGCTCGTTCCACTGCGAGCGAGTCAGCGATCTGACCGGTTCCGTCGGGCGAGTTGTCATCGACGATGAGTATGTGAGCCTCGGGCACGGCTCCCAGGATGGCCTCCGTAATAGGCCGAAGATTGTCCTTTTCGTTGTATGTCGGTAATACAAACCAAATGCGCGGTGTTGCCGGGGACATCGGCGGCCTCCTCTGCGGTCGGACCATGGGGGTCGAGGTGCCGCACTCTACGGCACTCTTCGTAGTCTTTACGACCCCTGTTCCCGGATTGAGGGTTCTGGAATGGGACCGTTTCGGCAGGCGCAAGTGGCAGGCCCAAGTACTACCTGTATGGGTATGGGTTAGGGCAGTTTGTATGGGTAGGAGTTGGGCAACCCCACCTGGGCTTGGACAGGTAGGACACGGTTAGGTCAGGCCGGTTGCCGACGCTACCAGCGATGGCTACCCCTTGGCAGGGGCGCCTAATCACTGCGGACGTTCCGTGCCGTGTGCCTTCCTGGTGCGTCTTGCCAGCGCATGCCTTGTGCAGATAGGGTGTGGTTGCGCCCAACCGTACCGTGTCCCAGGAGTCCCTCAATGATGCGTCTCCGATCTGCTGGCAGGTCGCTTCACGTCTCGAAGCGATCGGCCGGTCCTCTGGCCGCGGTTACTGCCGTGGCGTTGATCGTCGTCGCGGTCTCCTGGGCCGCCAGTTCTATCCAGCCGACTCTTGTCCACGCGATCGGATTTGGCACTCGGACCGCCACCGCATCGCCGACCGCATCGCCGACCGCATCGCCCGCCGCACCGCCCTCGATAACGCCGACCGCCGCGCTTTCCTCGGCGTCCGTCTCGACACTTACGTCGCAGCCGACTCGGCCTCCTGCGCCGCTCGCTGTGACGCCGCCGGCTGCGACTCCGCTCGCGGCCACTCCGACGCCGGCCCCAATCTCGCCGCCGAAGTCAGGCGGGCCTGTTCGGGCGGCCTTCTACTACCCGTGGTTCCCTGAGGCTTGGGATCAGTCAGGCATCAATCCCTTCACTCGTTACCACCCCAGCCAGGGGTTCTACGACGGCGCCAACTCCAGCGTAGTCGCAAGTCAGATCAAGGCCATGCAGTACGGCAAGATCAGCGTTGGCATCGCATCGTGGTGGGGCCAGGGAAGCCATACCGATGCGAAGATGCCGCTCCTGCTCGCCACCGCGGCCAAGACCGGCTTCCGTTGGGCGATCTACTACGAGGCCGAAGGCTCGTCCGACCCGAGCGCAGCCCAAATCTCTTCGGATCTGGCCTACATCAGCAGCCACTACGGCTCCAACCCGTCTCTATACCGTGTGAACGGCAAACCTGTGATCTTCGTCTACGCCCAGCCCGCCGACGGGTGCGGCATGGTTAGCCGTTGGGCGCAGGCCAATACCTCCGGCGCCGACTACGTCGTGCTCAAGTCGTTCCCCGGCCATGCGTTGTGCGCCGCTCAGCCCAACGATTGGCACCAGTACTCGCCCGCCATCGCCGAAGATCGCCAGGCTGGTCACAGCTACACGATCAGCCCGGGCTTCTGGCTCGCTAACTCGACTCAGCGACTTGCCCGCGACCTGACGCGCTGGCAGCAGTCAGTGCGAAACATGGTCGCCTCGCGCGAGCCCTGGCAGCTGGTCACGACCTTCAATGAGTGGGGCGAAGGTACGGCCGTGGAGAGCGCTTCCGAGTGGAGCAGTGCCTCGGGCTACGGCGCCTACCTGGACGTTCTCCACAACAACTGACCGGGCTGGGAGCCGGGTTCGGATGAGGTCTGGCTCACGCTGCGCATCCGATGGATCGCCAGGCAGGACACCCGTGTCTCGCCGCCCGGCGAGCCGCAACATTCGTGGCCTCACAGGACCCACACCGCCAGGCCACCCCAATAGGTATGTTTGGCGGTCACTTGTCGCCCAGAAGAGACGGGAAAGATGCAAACAGCCGATCGCGCGTTTCTGCCTAGCGAGCCTCGGAGGCATCCTGCTGAGTCAGCCGCCCGATCGCGACGACGGCAGCGGGTGCATGCCCTGATTACTGCCGCGTTCGTCATGACCTTGTTCGCGGTCGGCCCTGCTGTTGTAAGGCCTGTTGCCGCCGCGTCTGACCCTGTCATTGCCGCAGCCGGCGATATCGCCTGCGATCCTGCTGACGTGTTTTTCAATGGCGGCAACGGCACGCCTACTAACTGCAGGCAGAAGGACGTCTCGAATTTGCTCGTGGGTAAGGGACTCGCGGCCGTGCTCCCTCTCGGCGACAACCAGTACTACTGCGGCAGCCTGGCGGCATACAACGCTGTGTACGACCCGACCTGGGGGCGGGTGAAGTCCATCACCCATCCCGTCGTCGGCAATCACGAGAACCTGACCACCGGCGGGACCGGCTGCGACAGCTCGAACGCACAGGCCGCCGGGTACTACCGCTACTTCGGGGCAGCGGCCGGCTTACCGAGCCAGGGCTACTACAGCTACGACATCGGCGCCTGGCACCTGGTCGCCCTCAATTCCAACTGCTCCAGCGTCGGTGGGTGCTCGGCTAAGTCCCCCCAGGGCAAGTGGCTGTCAGCGGATCTCGCGGCCCACCCTAATCAGTGCACCCTTGCTTACTGGCACATCCCCGCCTTCAGCTCCGGCGGCCGCGCCGGGACCAGTACTTTGCCATTTTGGTCTCTGTTATCCGCGGCTCACGCCGATGTGGTGCTCAACGGCCACGACCACATCTATGAGCGATTCGCTCAGCAGTCGCCTGCAGGATTGGCGGACCCGAACGGAATACGCGAGTTCATTGTGGGCACGGGCGGCGCGAACCACACCTCTCTTGCCAGCCTGGCTGCCAACAGCGAGGTCACCAATACCAATACCTACGGCGTTTTGCAGCTGACACTGCATTCCTCCAGCTACGACTGGAGCTTCGCACCGGCAGTCGGGGCGTTCACAGATAGTGGCTCAACGTCGTGCCATGCGGCCGGGCCAGGGCCCACGCCGACGCCCGTGCCCACAGCCGCACCCACGCCGACGCCTGCACCAACGGCGACACCCGTATCCGGAGGCACCCTAACTGTGGTCCCGGTCGCCGACGCCTACGTTGACGCCTCGACGCCAACTACCAATCGCGGCACCCTCACGGCGCTTCGCGTCGACGGCGCGCCCGTGGTGCGTTCCTTCCTGCGCTTTGACGTCGCGGGCCTGACCGGCACCGTAACCAGCGCCACCCTGCGCATCTTCCCCACAAGTTCGCAAACATCGGGCTTCACGGTCTTCTCAGTGGCCGACAACACCTGGGGCGAAACCACAATTGTTGACGCCAACGCGCCACCGTTTGGAGCAAGCCTGGGTACCTCCGGTTCGGCCAGCACTGGCATTTGGATCAATGTCAACGTGACGTCTGTGGTTGCCGGCAACGGGCAGGTCAGCTTCGGCCTCTCGACCACGAACTCGACAGCGCTCGCCCTATCTGCGCGCGAGGGGGCTAACCCACCCCAACTGGTGATCACGACCACGCCATAACGCGCCACAGCGGCGTAGCCCGTGGGCGTGCGAGGGGCGCGCCTAGCGGCGCTTGACGACGACCGATCCGGCGGCTTCGTCGTGCCAGGTCAGCTTGATCGGGTCGTTGGCGGCCATGGCGCCGGCGATGATTCCGAGCGGAAAGATGAGGGTCTCGACGCAGAAAATAACGTAGCGGATGTTCACGGCACCGAAGCTGAGCGACTGTCCGTCCGACCGGCGCCGGACGCGCAACCCGAGCGCTCGTTGACCGATAGTGCAGTCGAAGACATACCAGCTCGCCGGATGATACGAGAGGACGAAGAACAGCCAGAGCAGCGAAATCGCCGTCGCCGCCGGTGTTGTGTAGATGCCGGGGCCGCCAATCAAGGCAGTTAGAAGGTCGGCCATGATCGCGGTGGCGAAGACGAAGGCCGCGTCGATGAGCAGAGCCACAAGGCGAAGTCCAATTCCGCCCGGGCTAAATTCGGCACCGAATGGGCTGAGCGGTACCTGGGCGAACCTGGCCGGGCCCCAGCTCATCGCTGGCCAGGTCCCCGGCGGATAGCCGGGTGGCATCCCGTAGTTGTCGGCAGCCGTCCCATCTCCAGCAGATGGAAGGGCTGAGCTTTGCGCGGGCCAGCTCGATCCATTCTTCGCGAGGTCGTCCTCGGCCATTGCCAGCCTCTCGTGTCAGCGGCGCGCTATCTCGGCCTCATTGCCGTCATCGTAACAGCGGCCCTCATGGCGTAGTTCAGGGACCAGCCCAGGTGAGCGGCTCCATGGAGCGCTCCAGACGGCTGGGCTATGCTGCAGCCGGCGAGGCCGCTCGTGCGCCGTGCCTGCACCAGCGACATCTAGCACCAGGCCCGTTTTTGGAGGATGAGTTGAAGGTCCGTTTCGACCGAATCGCCCGCATCCAGCAAGCCATGCGCGAGCAGGGTTGGATCGCGATCGTCATCGTCAACCACGACGACTACCGCTATCTGTTCGGGACGGATCGATCTCAGCCGCGGGCGATCATCCCGTTCCAGGGGCCGCCGGAACTGGTCGCCTTCACCGGCGAGGAGCCGGAGTTGCGGGCGGCGCTGGCTGAAGGAGAGGTCCGCGTCTTCGGCAGCGTGGGCGGCCAGATCCACGACGTCGTGGGACGGCTCCGGGAGCTGGCTGCGGCGGCACCGCCCGAGTGGGCTACGGACGGCCGCTCCAAGGTGGGAATCCAGCAATGGTTCGCCACCCCGGCTTTTCTGATCGATCTCTTCCGCCAGGTCAACCCGCAGGTGGAGGTCGTGTCATCGGATCCGGTCATGGACCCGCTGCGGATGATCAAGGAACCGGAGGAGCTGGCGCTGCTTACCGAAGCCCAGCGAATTGCGGGCCTGGGCATGGATCGAGCCCGCGAGCTGCTGCGGCCGGGCGTGACTGCGCACGAGATCGCGACCGAGGCCACGTACACGATGATGCGCGCCGGGGCGGAGGGCACGAGCACACCGATCTACGTCAACTTCGGCGTCGAGACGTGCATGCTCCACGGCCGCCTCAGCCCGGCGCCGCTCGAGCGCGGTCAGCTGGCACTGATCGACCTTACCCCCACGGTCGATGGCTACTGCGCCAACCTGGCCCGGACCTTCGTCCTCGGCCAGCCGGACGCTCGCCAGGCCGAGCTGATCGCGGCCTACCGCGAGATCGTCACGGTCGTTCGGGGCGGGATGCATGCTGGCGCAACCGTGGCCCAGCTGGACGCGCAGGCCGGAGTGGCCTGCCTGGCCCACGGATTTGGCGAGTACCAGGTGTACGGCATCGGCCACGGCATCGGGCTGCGCTTCGAGGAGCCACCCGCCTCGACGATCATCCCGCCCCACAAGAATCTGCCCCTGGCCCCGGGGATGACAGTGACGATCGGCCACACGGTGCTGGCCATTCCTGGATTTGGTGGAGTTCGGTTCGAGGACATCTACCGTGTCGGCGACACGGGCTCGGAGATTCTGGTGGACTACCCGATCGACCCCGTCGTCGCCTGATCAGCACACTTCACAAGGAGCGGCCACGGAGCCATCGACGCGCGGGTTCGTCGTCCTCGGCGATTCTCTTTCGGCCTGGGCCTTTGAGTCGGGCAGCCCACAGCCACTGACCGATGGCGCGTGGCCGGCGCGGCTGGCGACCGTTGATCCGGACTTGGTTCTCGTTCGCAATGCCGCCATCCCAGGAGATACGACCGGCCACATGCTCTACCGGCTGGATCGCGACGTTTTGGATTTACACCCGGACGTGCTCTTCATCCTCGGTGGCACCAACGATGTCGGCTATGGAGTGCCCGATTCGGTCGTCGTAGACAACATCCGTCGCATCGTCGAGAAGGCCCAGAGTCAGGGCGTCAGTGCGATCCTGCTGACGATCCCGCCCAACAATCAGATGTACGTCTCCGGGCGGTGGCACTACACGGCGATCAACACCGGCTTGGCCGTCCTGGGTCAGGAGGAAGGGATCCTCATCGTTGACGTGCATTCAGTCCTGGCGACGCCTGATGGCGGTCTCCGTGGCGACTACGCCGCTGCAGACGGGC
>JAYVMQ010000010.1:0-6064 GCA_043758855.1 Chloroflexota bacterium | reverse complement strand
GACGCTGCCGGCTTCGACGTGGTCTTGATCGAGACGGTCGGAACCGGCCAGAGCGAAGTCGAGGTGGCCGCGACCGCCGACACCACGGTTGTGGTTGAGGCTCCGGACATGGGCGACGAGATTCAGGCCATCAAGGCCGGTCTGCTCGAGGTGGCGGACATCATCGTTGTCAACAAGGGCGATCGGCCGGGCGCGCATCGAACCGCTTCACAGCTCCAGGCCATGCTCGCTGACACCCCTCGCGAGGCCCGTCCGGGCCGGCCAACGCCCAAGCATCCGGAGGTGCTGGTGACGACTGCGGCAACCGGTCAGGGTGTGGCTGAGCTCCTGGCCGCAATCGATCGTCACCGGTCCGTGGCCCGGGCCGCCGACGGCGACTCGGCTCGATTCAGACGGGCCGAGGCCCAGGTGTGGGCGGTCCTGGTTGATCGGCTGCATGAGCGGGTGCGATCACTCGAAGGTGCGGTGGACGGTGGCGGCGCCGTGACATCGGCGGTCGGAGCGGACGTGGCCACCGAGAAGCCCACCGCTGCGGGGGAGATGCTGCGGGCCGTGGCCTCGCATGATCTCGATCCGTACGCGGCCGCCGACGCGATTCTCGTCCGGCTGATCGGCGGCGGGTCCGCGCTCGAGCGCTGATCGGCGGCGGGTCCGCGCTCTAGCGCTGGGCGACTCCGGCGCTGCGGCCTACGATCCGGGCCCAGCCCCGGCCGGCGCTTCTGCGGCATCGGCAACATCGGCAACATCGGCAGCTGCGAGCACTTCACGAACGACGCGGATAAGGGCGTCTATGTCGAACGGCTTGGCCAGCAGCCGGATGCCGCGCTGGGTCGCGAACCCTCGCAGGTCGGGGTTGAGGACGTCGCCGCTCATGAATACGACGCGCCTGGCCAGCCCCGGCCGGAACTCAAAGGCGGCTTCGTAGAACTCGGTGCCGCTCATTCCAGCCATGCGGTGATCCACGAGCATGACGTCGAAATTCGCGCTGCGCATGCCTTCCAACGCTTGAGCCCCGTCCTGGAACGGCGAGCAATCCATGCCTGCCCCGGTAAGAGCCTTGCGCAGAAATGCCCTTATGGA
This sequence comes from Chloroflexota bacterium, assembly GCA_043758855.1. Lineage (GTDB taxonomy): Bacteria > Chloroflexota > Limnocylindria > Limnocylindrales > CSP1-4 > Fen-1039. The sequence goes on along the minus strand of JAYVMQ010000010.1, from coordinate 4,984 downwards.
GGGCTCGTCATCAAGGGCGAGGACTCGAGGGCGCCGGGTTTCGGATGGGGGTCCCGCTGCCCCGGGCAGCTTGGCCTTGGACGGACCAGATCCCGGGGGCTCCGCAGTCACGGCCGCTGACGCGGCCGGGGTGGGCGCCACGCGTGGACCTGGAGCCGCCGACGTCCCCGCCGCCGTGGCCTTGGCCGACTTGACTCTCGGCAGCCGCTTGCTTTCACGTTGTCGCAAGCCTGGATCGAGAGCCTTCGTCAGGCGGCGGTCGTCGACGGTCCGAGCCGTGACCGGCAACTCCATGATGAAGCTGCTGCCGAGGTTGCCCGGTCCGGGTTCATACCACAGGCGCCCGAGGTGCGCGGCCACGATGCCGAACGAGACGGAAAGGCCAAGCCCCGTCCCTTCGCCGGGCTGTTTTGTGGTGAAGAAGGGGTCGAAGAGACGTGCTCGAGCCGACTCGGCCACGCCGGGACCGTCGTCGCGGATCGTGATGCGGACTCGCTCTACGTCTTCGAGTGGCTTCTCGTTCCTGGCGACGCCGATCGAGCTCCTCGGCTTCACGAGCGTGGACGTAACCCACAAATGGGCCAGTATCTTGCTGTCGCTGCCGCGAAGGGCTTGGATGGCGTTGCTGGTCAGGTTGAGCAGTACCTGCTGCAACTGGGCGCGGTCGAGATCGACCTTGGGCAAGGTCGACGGGATCTCGACCTGCACCTTGATCTGGTTCGCACTGAGCGCGTACGACTGTAGTTCGAGGACGCTCTGGACGAGGACGGCAATGCTCGTCGGCCGTCGTTCGGGCGGGCGGGCTCGGGCAAAGTCGAGCAGGTTCTGGACGATACGACGGGTTCGATCGGCCTCCTGGACGAGCAGGCCGGCGTCGTGCTTCATGTCATCCGGAAGTCGGGTGTCGCTGCGGAGCAACTGACTGAAGGCGATGATCGCGGCCAGGGGGTTGTTTAGCTCATGGGCCACGCCTGAGACCAGCTGGCCGATAGCCTCCATCTTCTGTGCCTGCAGCAGCTCGCGCTGGAGCTTCTCCTGGTCGGACAGATCCCGCACCAGCTGCAGGAAGCGGCGCTGGCCGCCCAGGTCGACCACGCGGACCTCGATCTCGACTGAGAATTCTGAGCCATCCGACCGTCGTCCGCGGTCGCTGAACGTGCCGCGGCCTTGGGCCCAGACGATCTGACGTCGGCGCGCCATCTCACGTTCGTCGGCGGAGATTAGCTGGCCAAAGTAGCGGCCCAGGATCTCGCTGCGGCTGACCTTGTAGAGCCGCACGGCCGCCTCATTCGCGTCCAGAACCGTGCCGTCTAGAGCGGACACGAGCAACGCGTCGGGCGACTCCTCGAACAACGTCCGGTACCGCTCCTCAGACGAGACCAGGCGCTCGCGCAGGCGGAAGTTGGCCAGGGCGATGCTGGCGATGCGGGCCACCGAGTCCAGGGCTGCTTCGTCGAGCGGCAGCATCTCCGCCCGTGGCTCAAAGAGGCAGAGGAGGGCACCGGCCAGCTCCTCTCCCGTACGGATCGGGATTGCGCCGAACGACTGGAAGCCGGCCGCTCTTGCCAGCGGCAGGACCCGCTCGCTGACATGGCTGGCGTCGAAGCCACCGAGGACGCTGCTTCCGCCCGAAAGGAGTTGCGACCCTCCCGGTGCGTCCTTGGCCGGCACGCCCTTGAGCCACAGCCGGAAAGCGCCGGTTTCGCCATCCACGGCGTGTGTCTCAAAATGGTGGCCGGGCTCTATGAGCAGGTAGCAGACGCCACTTGCGTCGAGCGCCTCGCGGACCAGGCTAACCGTCCGGTGGGCGAGTTCATCGAAGGAGCTGGCCTCTTCACCGATCCGAGTCAGTTCATCTAGGGTGTCGAGGCGGTGGCCAAGGGCTCGCTGCGCCGCGGCTCTTTGAAGCAGCTCGGCGCGGAGCCGGAAGTTTGCCAGGGAGATGGAGCAGATGCGGGCGATCGGCTCAAGGAAATGGACGTCGTACTGGTCACGTGATGGCGCCTCGGTCCATTCGAGATGCAGGACGCCCGCCAATCGATCATCCACGCGCAGCGGCAGGACGGCCTGAGCGCCCGTGGCCACACCATTGGCATCTGGCGTGAGCTCGGGCAGCCACACACTCCGATCTGCCTGCAGCTGCGTGATGGATGGCCAGTTAAGCGGCGCCAGCGGGGTCTCACCTTCGACTCTCCAGTTTCGGCTAGGCTGCCCAACCCAGACGACCGGGTCAACTCTGGAGGCTGATGGATCGACGAGGATGTACCCGCCGCCGGATGCGCCTGTGGCCGCGACGACCTCCTCTATCGTCTCCTGCGCCAGCATCGTCAGATCGTCGGTTGTCGTGCCCAGGAGGGTCAGCTCCTGCAGGGCTCGAAGTTCGGAGGTGAGCCGTCGCTCGTGTACGGCCGCCTCTGCCAGGCTCTCGCTCATACGCACGTTTGAGTAGGCGATCGAGATGATTCGGCCGACGGCTTCGATGTTCCGCTCATCCGCCTGACTGACCTTGTCCATACTCGAGAAGTAGCACAGGAATGTGCCGACAAAACGATCGCCCTCTCGGATGGGGAAAACGGCGATGGAAGCGGTTGGCAGGTTGTATGGAGCGAACTCCGAGTCTGTCACGGTGGCTTCACTGAGTGGCATCCGAAACGCGCCGCCAGCCGGGCGGGTCAGGAGGCTTCGCCAGAAGTGGAATTCGTCGGCGGGATGCGCCTCGAACGCCCCCGTAACTCCTGGCGAAGCTTGATGTTGGGCCACGACCCGGAATCTGTTCGCGTTCTCGCGGATGATGCAGCCGCTCTCGGCGCCGATGGCGCTGACGATGCGTTCGAGCAGCAGCTGGGCAACTGCCGCTTCGCCCATGTCGCCCTGGGGCAGGAGCGTCAGGCTCATCAGAGTCTCAAGTTGAGTGGTCAGGCGCCGTTCTTGTTCGAGGCCCATCTCCAGGCGTTCCATGAGGCGGGTGTTCTCGAGGGCATTGGCCGTTGGCGCTGCGTCCGCGATGGCCGCCGTATCTGCCCACAAGACCGCCACGACGCCGGGCTTCTCGTCGCCCGGGGCGAGCTTGAGGCTCAGGACGTGCGCTCTGACCCAGACACGGCGTGTGTCGGAGATGCGGAGCTGAATCGGGCCGTGCCAGCCGAGGGGCAGGGTCGCGGCCTCGCGGACCTGGTGGCCGGCGACGTTGCCGCCGCGTACAACGGAGACGAAGTCGGCCCATCGTCGGCCGACGGCATCGGTGGCGGGCAGACCGAGAATGCGCTCGGCATGCGCGTTCCAGCGCACGACGACGCCTGCGCCATCCATGACCACGATTCCTGCTTCCAGCTGGTCTAGCAGCTGGATGTCCTCACTTGCCAATACTTGAACCACGCGCTTCCGCCGGGAGCGCGATGGACCCTCCGACCTCCTGTCGGGGCCTCCGATCGCGTTCGCTATCGTATCCCCCCGGCGGACTCTCGCCGAAGCTGTATGCAGTCCCCATCTGGGCTACTCCAATCGGACTAGAGCAGCCCGGCGGGCTGATCGCCGGGGTCGCTCGACGCCAGGCCGGGGTCCCCAGATCGCCGCTCCAGGCCGGGCCGGGGCGCCCGATTCTGACTGGAATCGCACACTTTCCCGACTTCGAAGGTTCCGAACGCTCCGCGGGGTTCCTGGCGCTCAGGTGGTGGTCACATCTGACACGAGCCAGTTTCCAAGATAATCCGGACGCCAAATCTGCTCACCCCGTAAGCGAACGCGATCGAATCTGCCGGCGGTGAGCGAGTTGCCGGTCTGAGACGTCAAACCGGTGTGTCAAGTTGGGCGGATTCGACTGGCCGAATGAAACTTCAAGCACACCGATGTCGCATGTGCTCGCCAGGTGAGCAGGCCGAGCAAGACTCAACCCGTCTTGGTCGACTCCGTACCGCCATCAGGACAAGCAGCCGTCGATGACCCGCCCGGCGCCCGTCGCCCGCCTGTCGGTCAGACTTGCCAGCGCGGCCCAGGCCGCCTCCCGCCCAGTGCCCGGATCAGTTGCGCCGGAGCCCAGGCCGATGCTGGCCCGGAACCAGCCGCGTTACCGCGTGTTGTTGTATCCTTCGCGCTCGTGGGCCGGTAGCTCAATGGTAGAGCAGCAGACTCTTAATCTGCTTGTTGAGGGTTCGAGCCCCTCCCGGCTCACCAAAACCGTGCATGGAACCCCTCCGCGGCTTTCCCTGAGGGGTTTTTCCGTTGTCGCGTAGGCGTCAGGCGGGTTCGGCGATTTCGATGCGATTGCGCCCTGCTTGCTTGGCCTGGTAAAGGGCGCCGTCGGCGCGCGCGAAGATCGTCTGGGCCGAGTCATCGGACCGAGCCAGCGTGCCACCGACCGAGACCCGCACGCTCCGCGACGTCCCGGCCAGGCGTGCCTCCGACTGGCCCACGAGTGCCGAGAGTCTCTGGGCGGCGTCCAGCAAGTCGGCGCCGTTGGGGGCTTCCACCAGGACCGTGAACTCGTCTCCGCCCCAGCGCGCCAGCACGTCGCCGGCTCGGACGGCTCCGCGAAGAGTCGCCGCAACGCCGGTCAAGACGGCGTCACCGAAGGCGTGCCCGACGGTGTCGTTGACCATCTTGAAGTGGTCGATGTCTGCGATCAGGAGCCCGAAACCCCAACCGTACCGAACCAGGTTCTCCAGTCGGCCGGCTAGGGCGGCATCGAAGAGCCGGCGGTTGGGTAGACCGGTGAGTTCGTCTGTGAGGGAGTCGTGGCGGGCTCGAGCCGCGTCCTCTTCTGCCCGCAGCACGGCCGAGTCGTCCGAGAAGATTTCCACGCCCCCAATGATCTGGCCTGAGGCGTCGCGGACCGGCGCGGTGCGGACCCGAACCGGCTTGCGATGGCCGTCCGCGTGCTTGAGCCAGATGGAGACCTCCCGCGGGTTCCCGTCGCCCATCGTCTGAGCCAGCGGGCAGGCCGTGTGGCAGAGAGATGTCCCGGCCGCGTCTACGTGGCCCAGGATGT
>JAYVMQ010000009.1:0-7159 GCA_043758855.1 Chloroflexota bacterium | reverse complement strand
CTCCGGAATCACTCACCACGCCGTCGCGAACGGCTCCGCGGCTTTTCCACTAGTAGACGCCCGTGGCTTGAGCATCAGCCCGGGCGTCTACTACCTCCGGGTCTGGGGCTACGGGATCGGCAGCCCGCTTGTGTCCCTGGCGATAGGCGGGGCCACTGACGCGGCGGGGATACCTGCGGACCTGCCGTCCGAGCCGAACTAATTACGCGACCCGCGCCCGGCGACCCGCGCCCGGCCGCTAGCCGCCAGGCTGGAAACGATCGATCCAGTAGGCGGTCCGAACCAGATAGGCCCTTGGCGAGTCCGTGCCGGCCCCACCGTAGGCACCCTCGTAGCTCGAGTAAGTTCTGGTCCCACCAGCCAAGGCGGTCGCCGGCTCTATCTGCGTGCCTTCGTGCCACTCGTTGTACGAGGTCACGCTGATCCACTCCGCCCCTGCCGAAATAGCCGCTTGCCACATGGCGTCATACCGAGCTCCGCCGGCGCGATCCACAAATAGCAGGCCGGTCGCGACTGCCTGGCTGTTGTCGAAGCCCGGTGCGACGCTCGGGCTGCAGATTAGATTGGCGGAGCGGCAGTCGGCCACCAGCCCGGCGAAGGAACCAGGCGATGCTATCGCGTCGTAGGTGTAAACACCGTCCGCCCCGACCCGGATGGCCGAGGCTGCCTTGGGTGAATGAACCATCACGATCGAGTCGTAGGCGGTGCCGCGTAGGCCCGCGATGGTGGCCTTGACATCTGCCGTCGGCAGACGGCTGCTGGCGAAGAGATAGAAGACCGGCCGGGCTGCCGTCGATGGGTCGCCCGATGTCGGTCGCGAAATCCGCAGTAGCGCCGCAGAGGAACCGTATCGGCCCAACAAATAGCGGACGTCGGACGCGATCGAAGCCGCGGTCTGGCCCTCATACGGCTCCATGTGGAAGGCTATCTTGATGCCTGCGCTTCCCGCCGCCGTGACGACGGCATCGAGCGAGCCATCGTCCCAGCTCCCCTGGCCCCACCAGCTGACGGCGATAACGCCGATCCGCGCCGACTGCAGATCAGCCATCTGAGCGGCAATGACGGCCGGATCGCGGGAGCTGTAAGCACCGCGCTGCGGATAGAACGACGAAGCGATGTCGTCGGGTGGGCTGTGACCGAGTTGGGTCCAGTGTCGCCAGGCGCCGTCGTGAGCCAGAGAGCCGTACCACGGATAGTAGAAGGCGGTCACGCGCGCAGAGATCTGCCCGAGAGTGGGGCCCTGAGTCGGCGTAGCGGAAACGGCCGTGCCAGAGGTGCCGGCAGCGTCTGGCGTCAGGCCCGAGCTGGCGGCGCTACCCGACGGAGCCGTCGACGGGCTCAGGCTGGGGCTGGTGCCGGGCCCACCGCACGCGGCCGCGCCAAGCATCACCGCGAGGACCATGACGAGGGCGCGCGCGACCGGCATCCGGGTCAAGCGCACAGACGGGGCGCGAGTTTTGTCGGCGCTGCTAACACAGTGTTAAGACGGCGTTCATGAGGCTCACCTATCGTGGGCATCGTGATAAGTAGCGAAGAGAAGCAGACAATGGGCAACGTGATGCTGGCTACTTGCCGATCCTACTCGGCCCAGTCGTTCGACGGCTGTCCGGCCTGTGTTGACTCGGCCCTTGACGCCGTAGCCCAGGCGAGCATGTACCTGCTCGGACGGTCTGGACCAGGCCTCGCCCCACACAGCGAGGACGCGGTCGAGGTGACGTACATCATGGGGGTGAGTCTGTGCGATGACGATGGCCGAGAGATAGGGTCAGACGAGATCAAGGTCGACCAAACCATCTCTGCCGTCATGATGGACGACGAGGACGATAAGGTGGACGTGGTCGACGACGTCGACCACGAACCGAGTTCGATGCGCCTGGAAGACTTCCAGACGGTCATCGACAAACTCGAGCTTGCTCCGGCCGGAACTGGCAGCCTGAGCGGCCTGATCGTTGGGCGGGTGTACGCGTTCGAGCGCTCGATAGGGCTGTTCGAAGTCAAGATCTCGCCGAGCCGATAGACAGCAACAGTCGGTTGGATGCCCGCACATACAAAGGCGGCCGACCGTGGGCCGACCGCCTCCTGCTGGTTCGTTGAGCCGTTGTCAGTAGGGGAAGCTCATCGTCGCGGCCGATGAGGCGTTGCCGAGAGTCGGCAGACCCCAGGCCTGCTCGATGGTCCGAAGCATCGAGTAGTGGGTGTAGGCCGCCGCATTCTTGTAGCCGGCCGGCATGGTCGGCGTGATCGCGATCGTCATGATGTGGCCGCCGCCGCCGATGTTGGTCGAACCCTCGTCGAACGTGACGAGGACGAGCGAGTTGTTGAAGGCCGAACTGCCGGTGATCCTGGGTAGGAAGGCCTTGAGGAAGTTGTCGCCTTCGGCAACCGTGCCGTCGTGCATGTCGTTGATCATGTTGGGCGTGATGAACTCGAAGTTCGCCGCCGCCGGATCGAAGTTGGCGAAGCTGCTGATGTTCGAGCACTTGGCTGCGTTGCCGCTGATGCTGGTGTAGCTGATCGCCGGGTTGTGCTTGCGGACGTATGCGCCGGACTTGCCATCGCCATCGACGACCGCGCTCGATGAGGAGCCCGTGAAGCAGGGGCTGGGATAGCCCTGCTGGTAAGCGTGCCAGGTCCTGCCTGAGGCAGTGATCTGATCGAACAGGTTGTTCACGCCCAGGTTGTAGACGCCGTCGTCGGTGATGCCCTGCGTGCTGCCGGAGGTCAAAGCGATGTAGTTGGGCTCGGACGGGTGGCGTTCGGCCGTGACGTTGGTCGCCGAGCCGTACTTCGCGATCAGGGAGTTGATGTACGGCGCCGAACTAGAGCCGACTACGCTCGAGTACTCCTTGTTCTCGAAGATGATCACGTAGACGTGATCGAAGTTGGGCACGTTGCCGACCGGTGGCGGGCTCGGGCTCGGGCTCGGGCTCGGGCTCGGGCTCGGGCTCGGGCTCGGGCTGACGGTAGGTGTTGGGCTCGGCGTCACGGTGCCCGCGGGCGTGGGCGTCGGCGTGGGTGTCGGCGTCGGCGTCGGCGTGGGGCCGCCGGAGCCAACCGTCAGAGTCGTCGTCGCGAGCACACCACCGGCGCTTGTCTTGGCCGAGATCCGGCCGGTCCCGAGAGTCGTCGTGGTCGGAATGGGGAACAGGACGCTGAATGACCCATCTGAGGAGGCCGTGAATGTCGCCTCAAGGGAGCCGTTGATGGTGAGGTTACCGGCCTGACCTGTCGCGAACCCACCGCCCGCGACGGTGATCTGATCACCCGGTGCGGCCTGGGACGGAACGGACATCCACGCCCCAGTCGTCGAGGACGCAGCTGTGACGTTGATGGTCGTGCTGGCGAGAGCTGTGCCCGAGCTGTCCTTGGCGGAAATACGTCCGGTGCCGACGACGGCCCAGCTCGGGATGCTGAACGGGGCGCTGAACGCGCCGGCGGAGGATGCGGTGAAGGTCGTCACCACGCCGCCGTTGTAGGTTAAGTTGCCGGCCTGGCCCAAGCCGAACCCGGTGCCGCTAACGGTGATCTGGGCGCCTGCTGTGGTCTGCGATGGCACGGTAAGCGTGGCCGAGGCCGCTTCCGCGATCAACACGCCCGAGAGCATAAGAATCGCCGCAGCCGCAACCGCTATGAGACGCAACTTGCGGGGCGAGCAACCGCGCCGCAAGGCCGACTGCGAAGCTCGAGCATCGATTGAGGACATGGATCCTCCTGTCCCGCCCATGGCTTCGCGAAGCACATGGAGCGGTTGGGGACGGACGGGATGCCCGAGCGCCCGCGGGTGACGAACCGCGTAAGGCACGCTGTCAGATGGGCGTTCCGGTCTGCCATCGGTGGGGTCGGCTTTGATGCCGACTGAATGACCCAACGATGGCCGGGTAAACCGCCCGAGTCGATGGCGAGCATGTACCCCGGGCGGACGGGCATCTGCCCAGGCTCAGCTAGTCAAGCACGACCAGTCCAGACAGGTAGGCCGGCTGTGACGGCTGAGTCGGCTCACGGCTCCCCGGTTTGCTGGTCCGCAGGCTCACGGTTCGACGGCCGGGCCGGCCCACGATCCGGCAGACGCCAGGATCCACCCGGCCAAATGTCAGTGGATTGGGACCTCGGTGTTGCAGTCGGCGGGCGTCAACTGTCCGGCTTGGTCGGACAACTGCCTGCAACTGGCAGTCGTCCAGGCCACCACCTTGTCCGTGTGCGACAGAACGCGAGTGACGACCTGGGCTGTCCCATCGCCCGGCAGGCGGTAGATAGTGAAGATCTCGTCGGCCTCGTCGCTAATCTCGGCGGTCGTCAGCTGGGCCGTCTGGCCGTTCTCCCAGGCGTCGATCAAGCAGGCGATAGCAACCTGATTGGCGGCGGACGTGGTGACCACCCAGGGCGACGTCGGGACGGGCGAGATATCCACGTCCTGCGCAAACAGGATCTGGGCGCCGCAGGAGCGGAGTGGCGCCATGGAGCGCACGGCCGAAGGGGCGTCCGTCGGCAATGCCACGGGGACCGAGTTCCCGGGCAGCGGCCTATACGAGAAGCCGGCCCCAGCCACGGCTGACGCCGCAGATGAAACCGATGGGCTGGCTGGGGTCGCAGCTCCCGCGCACGCGGCCGCCGATCCAACGACAGCAATCATCGCGAGAATCGCCATTCCTAAGCGCATTGTCGGGCCATTACACTCCCCAGCCTGACGAGCGTCAATTCGCGCCGGGCGGTGTTGCGCACGGGAAATTGCATTAGCCGATATACTTCACGTCATGCAGAAGATCGCCGTTACGCATAACACCAACGGCTCGCAAAGGATCGATGCCAGCAGCCGTGAGGACCTCGAGCGCGAGTTGCTCGAGGAGATGACCGGCTGGTCGCCGCGTGATCGCGAGGGCGCCTTCAAGACCTGGCACCGGCACAGTCTGAGCCTCGTCCACCTCAACGTTCTGACCATTCTCGAGGCGGAGGGCCCGCTGGCCATGAAAAGGCTGGCCGAGGCGATGGATGTCTCCGATGCAAGCGCCACCGGAATCGTTGACCGAATGGAGAAGCGGGGTCTGGTCGAACGGCGGCACGGTACCGAAGACCGCCGCGTGGTCCGCGTCCACGCCACCCCAGCGGGCGAGAAGGTTTTTAGCGATATGGCCGGTCACCGCCGCGAGATGCTGTCCAAGGTGCTGGCCGAGTTGAACGATGAGGAGATGGCGGCGCTCCTAATCGGCATGAGGGCCATCCACGCCGCCCGACGCCGGGTCATGGGCGCAATGTGCAGTCCACCAGCGGTGCCACCGACCCAACCGGCGACCGACTGAGTTGCGACGGTACCGAGCAACCTGACGTTGCCATATCCACCCAGCAGGAGCTGCTACGCATGACCAGGCTCTTACCGCGCTATTTGCGGCCCTATCGAACCCAGCTGTTGATTGTGCTGGCGCTCGTTGCGATCCAGGCCCTTTCCAACCTGTATCTGCCCAGCCTCAACGCGGACATCATCAACAATGGAGTGTCCAAGGGCGACACGGCGTACATCATTCGAGTGGGCGCGTACATGCTCCTGGTGACGTTCCTGCTCGGTGTCAGCTCGATCGTGGCCGTCTATTTCGGGTCCAAGGTCGCCATGTCGTTCGGTCGGGATGTTCGTAGCGCCGTGTTCCGCAAGGTGATGAGCTTTTCGCAGACAGAGACGAACGCCTTCGGTACGCCGTCGCTCATAACGCGCAACACCAACGACGTGCAGCAAGTTCAGATGGTCCTAGTCATGGCCTTCAACATCATGATCATGGCCCCGATCATGATGATCGGCGGCGTCATCATGGCCTTGCGCGAGGACGTGCCACTGTCGAGCATCCTGATTGTCGTGATCCCGCTCGTCATCGTCGTGATATCGACTGTGGCTCTGCGGGCTCTGCCGATGTTCAGGTCCATGCAGAAGAAGACCGACCGCATCAATCAGGTCATGCGCGAGACATTGAGTGGCATACGTGTAATTCGAGCGTTTGTCCGAACGGGCTATGAAGAACGCCGTTTCGATGACGCGAACAGCGACCTAACCAACACCCAGCTCCGAGTCAACCGACTCTTTGCCATCATGATTCCGTTTCTGTTCGGCATCATGAACTTGACGACAGTTGCGGTTGTTTGGTTTGGCGGCCTCCGAATCGACTCCGGCGGAATGCAGATTGGCAACCTCTCGGCCTTCCTGCAGTACGTCATGTTGATTCTCTTTTCGGTGATGATGGCGGCAATGATCTTTGTCATGGTCCCCCGTGCCGCAGCCGCAGCCGAACGGATCCAGCAGGTCCTCGACACGGAGGCGTCCATCGTTGAATCGGCTACACCCGCGCCGCTTTCCATGCCGCGCGGAGTCGTTGAATTCTCCAACGTGGAGTTCCGCTATCCGGGCGCAGAGGACCCCGTCCTGTGCGGAATTTCCTTCACGGCCAGGCCCGGCCAAACGACTGCCATCATCGGCGGCACGGGCTCCGGCAAATCCACGCTGATCAATCTGATTCCACGCTTCTACGATGCCACCTCGGGCAACGTGCGAGTCGACGGGATTGACGTTCGCGATTTGCGCCAGGAGGACCTGTGGAGTCTCATCGGCGTCGTACCGCAGAAGGCTTTCCTGTTCAACGGCAGCATCGCGAGCAACCTCCGCTATGGCGACGAGTCGGCCGATGATGACGCCTTGTGGCGAGCCCTCTCCACCGCCCAAGCCAATGATTTCGTCAGGGAGATGACGGACGGTCTCGAGTCCCAGATCGACCAGGGCGGTACCAACGTCTCGGGTGGGCAGCGCCAACGCCTGGCCATCGCTCGGGCGATCGTGAAGCGGCCGCTGGTCTACATCTTCGACGACAGCTTCTCGGCGCTCGACTTCAGGACTGACCAGCTGCTTCGCGCCGCCCTGCGCCGCGATGCGGCGGAGGCGACGGTGATCATCGTGGCCCAGCGCGTGGGAACGATCATGCACGCCGATCAGATCGTAGTCCTGGACAGCGGCAGCATTGTCGGAATCGGTACTCACGACGCGCTGATGGAGAGTTGCGAGACATACCGCGAGATTGTCTTCTCGCAGCTCACCCGGGAGGAAGTGGCATGAGCGGCCCGATGGGTGGCGGCAGAGGTGGTCCGGCTGGTCCGGCTGGTCCGGGCGGTCGTCCCCGCGGGCCAGATC
>JAYVMQ010000008.1:0-5905 GCA_043758855.1 Chloroflexota bacterium | reverse complement strand
ATTTGCGTTCGCCCTCGATAGCGAAGAAGGCGTCGCCCGTGACGCGGTAGCCGAGCTTCTCCGAGACGCGCGCGGAGGCGGCGTTGCCTTCTATATAGCCAGATTCGGCGGCATCAGCGCCCAGGCCGTCAAATGCTAGGGCGAGAATCGCGGCCCGTGCCTCCGTTCCCAGGCCCCGGCCCTGGAACTCGCGGCCCAACCAGCTGCCCGAGTTGATGACCCGCTTGATGGCGAAGTCGCTGGCCAGCATTTCCTGGACTCCAATCGGTTGGCCGTCCTTGAGGACAACGAGTCCAAGAGACCAGGCGGTCGGGCTCCAACGGCTCCGCTCGCCCCACCAATGCAACAGGAACTGGCGCTCGAAGGCGGGGGAGGGGAGCTTGTGCCAGGGGACCAGAAAGACGGTCCGGCCCGCGTCGACGATGCCGCTGCGGGCGACTCGGACCAACTCCTGCAGGTCGTCATCGGTCGGCAGGCGCAGTTCGAGGTTCGGCGTGCGAACTCGCAAATCAAATAGCGGCCAGGGGTGTGCGGACATGGCTGAAAGCCTAGCGCAAGGGCGACACGAACGATTACCACGCCACCTGCAAGATGTGACGAGCCAGCTCCGTGGCCTTGCGGGTGGGGCGCGAAGTCTGTCTAGGCCGACTTGCGGCGCCGGACCTGCACCACTTCGACCCCGGTCGGGACGACTGCAGCTGGGGCGACAGGCGCCGGCGCCCGGCCGAGCCCCGAGGAGGCCTTGCGTGACCGCTTTGACGAGGCTTCGGCCAGAGTGACGGGCGCCAAATTTGCCCGCGCGGCCTTGGCGGCGGCGACGCTCGCCTCCAGAGCGGCCATCAGGTCCGTGACCCCGGCGGCTGGAGCGGCAGCCGCTTCGGCGATCTCGGCGCCGGCGGCCTTGGCTTCGACTATGGCCAAAAGAGCTTCTCGATATTCGTCGTGGTAATCGGACCGATTGAACTCGCCCGTCATGGCGTCGATCAGCTGCTCGGCTATCGCACGCTCCGCCGGCTTGATCTGGACGTCGGGCTCGGGCAGTGCGAGCTCGGCCGTAGACCGGATCTCGTCGGGCCAGTACAGCGTTGAGAGGAGCATCGTGGAAGCGAGTGGGTCCAGCGATGCCAGATGCTCACGGTCTTTCAGGACGATCTTGGCGATTGCCCTCAGGCCACGCTCGGCCAGCACCTCCTTGAGGAGATAGAACGCCCGCCGCGCGATAGGCTCTGGCTCCAGGTAGTAGGCCTGCTTCACGAACCGAGTGCTTTCGCCCTCCGCATCGATCGGCACAAACTGCTCGATCTCTATGGAGCGGACCGTCTTGAGTGGAACCGAGGCCAGGTCGTCGTCCGTCACGACCACGTACTGGCCGGGCGACACTTCGTAGCCGCGGACCGTGTCACTACGCTCGATGAAGACGTCGTCCGTGGGGCAGTAAGTCTTCATCTGGATTCGGCCGTGGCACTGGCTATGGAGCAGGTTGAAGCCCACGCCCTTCGATTCCGTGGCCAGATACAACTTCACCGGAATCGTGACCAGTCCGAACTGGATTGCCCCCTTCCACATCGATCGCGCCATCAGGCAGTACCTCAAGGGTGCGAGCCCGTCCAGCTCGCCAAACGCGAGCATAGCGCCGGATGCCGTGCTTTCCAGAGTCGATCGTGATTGTTCCGGCAGCGGGAACCGCCCGGCCGGATCGGCGGCTAACGTGGGCGCAATTCGGCCTCGGCCTCGACGATGCGGGCGAGGATGCCGTCGCGAAGCCTATCCAGCCCGGCGTAGACCTCCTTGGCGCTCGTACCGATCGAAGTTAGAGTCATCTTTAGGGCGCGAAGCGTGTCGAGCTGCTCGCGGATCCCTCTGAGGGATTCGGCCACGGCGGCGGCGTCCACCTCGATGTCATGTTCGCGCAATGTTTGCAGGGCCAGGAGGCGGGCCAGACGGACCGCAGCCTCCAGCGTGGCGGGCTCGGGGGCAGCGGGATCCAGGACGCAGTAGACGTCGCCCGCCCGCACATCAAACGGGGCAATCCCCGTTGGTGCGTGGGCCGGAGTAAAGACGACCAGGGCCACGGCCGCGTCGCGGTTGGACTTGGCCTCGCGCAGCTCGTCGCGCATGGCCCGGCCCGAGACGTAGCGGTCCTTGCACTCGATTACGATGCGAAGCTCATGGCCCGCCGTGGCCTCAGCGTTGAGCGTCATCACGAAATCGCCCTTCTTGGACGCGATCGTGGCCCCGGTCCCCGTCCCGGTCCGCTCGAGCAGGTCTCCCGAGCCGCGGGCGATGGCTCCGAGCACCTCGTCCACGATTTCCTCGAAGTCCACGCCCTTGGCCGACCCTTTGGCTCGCTCTCCCGCCCGCGCCGCTCCCGCGGCCTCCAGTGCGGCCAGTCGCTCACCGATGCGGTTGAATCCCTCGGCCATCTCGACGCGGAACTGGTGGAGCGGCGAGCCCAGCCGCGTAGGATCCAGCAGCTGAGCCAGCTTGGACGCGTCACCGTCGAAGTAGGCGCCAAGCAGAACCTTCATCCGGCCGATGGCGCTATCTCGCTTGCCCTCATCGAAAAGGTCGTCAACGAACCCTCGCAGCTGGCCTTTGTCGCCCAGGAACTTCTCAAGAGTCCGCGGCAGGCGGCCCTCGCCGTCGGCGAAGTTCTGGCGGAGCATCGTGTCCAGGGCGGTGGCGGCCTTCTCGTTGGCGGCTTCGGTCTGACGCAGCAGTCCCTGGAATTCGGCTCGGACCGCGTCCACGTTCACCGTGACGCCCACGCTGGCGATGGCGGTCAGGCCGACGCGCAGGGCTCGTTCCACCAGGAGGGCACGTTCCTCGACTGGCCTTTCGGCGACGAAGGCCGCGAGAGCGTGGTCGTCCAGGACGAGGTGCTCGACGACCACCCGGTTGGCCTCGACCCGAACCGTGGGCAGCCGGCCTATCGGCGACGGAAGCGGGACCAGTCTGGCGGTTTCCATGTCCCCACAGTATGGCTGGCATGTGACAGCTGTATGGCACGGCCCGACTGGCCGCAGCCTAACGTGAGGGTTCCGGACCAGGCGCCGATTCCCCCCGCCGACTGAGGTAGTCGTGCCAGAAGAGGCGGGCCGCGACCGATCGCCACGGCCGCCAGGGCGCGGCAAGCGCCTCCATCTGGGCCACGTCCGGCCGGCGCTCCAGACCCTTGATCGCGGCGACGGACGCCACGAGCGCCAGGTCGTTTGCCGGCCAGACGTCCGGCCGCCGCAGGGCCATTAGCAGGTAGATGGAAGCCGTCCACGGTCCGACGCCCGTCAAGGCGACGAGGGCGCGATGTGCGTCCTCGTCGATGGTGCACCCCGCGGGTGACGAGGTGGCAGATCGGCTCGGCCATCGCCCCATGCACCCGCTGGGATCCATCGCGCAACCATGGCCGACCGACGAGGATCGCCGACTCGCCTGAAACCTCGACTTTCACGTAAACGGTAATGTTGCGTTAAGATGCAACTATGACTGAGACGAAGGAACGGCCTGCACCGAACGCCCGTCTGCTGCGCATTCAGGAGGCGGCCGCCGAGGTTGGTCTGACGCCCAGATCGGTGCGCTACTACGAGGAGCTGGGGCTTCTCAAGCCGGCTGCCCGATCCGAGGGCGACTACCGCCTCTATGACTCGACCGACGTTGAACGGCTGCGCTTCATCAAGGGCTTGCGCGACGATGCGGGCTTCTCATTGGCGGAGATCGCCGAGTTGCTCGAGGACGAGGCCGCTCGCGAACGCGAGCACGTTGCCTTCCACGCTACCTCCGACCCGGCCGAACGCCGGCGGATCTTGCGCGATCGGCTGGCTCGCTACGAGCACCAGGCCCAGATGCTGCGGGCCAAGGTCGCGCGGTTGCAAACCATGGTCGATGAGGCCGAAGGCCGCCGCGCCCGAACGACGGTCCGCCTGGAGGCCCTTGCAGGCGAGTCGACCGGTCGTTCGGCCGAGTCCGCCACGCCGTCGCCAAACCAAGAGACGGCCCGATGATCC
The DNA here is from genome assembly GCA_043758855.1 of Chloroflexota bacterium. Lineage (GTDB taxonomy): Bacteria > Chloroflexota > Limnocylindria > Limnocylindrales > CSP1-4 > Fen-1039. The sequence goes on along the minus strand of JAYVMQ010000008.1, from coordinate 1,904 downwards.
AGGGCGGGCGGGTCCGGTTCATGGCCACAGGCCGGGCGCTGAAGCACCGAAATTTCCGACTCTTCTTCTTCGGCCAGCTGATTTCCGTGAGCGGAACGTGGATGCAGACGCTTGCCCAAGCCTGGCTCATGGTAACGCTGGTCGGATCGGACCAGGCCATCGTGTACCTCGGCCTATTGGGCGCGGTTCAATTCCTGCCGGTCCTGGTGCTGGGCCTCTTCGGCGGGATCATTGCCGACGTCTGGCCCAAACGGATGACCGTGATCGGCACCCAGATGGCCGCGGGCTCGCTGGCCCTGACACTGGGCGGGCTCGACTTCTTCCACGTCATCGCGGTCTGGCACATATTCGTGCTCGCCTTCCTCCTTGGCATCGTAAACGCGGTCGACATGCCCACGCGCCAGTCCTTCGTTGTCGAGATGGTGGGCCGCGACGACATTGCCAACGCGGTCGCCCTCAATTCCGCCGTCTTCAACGGCGCGCGCATCGTTGGCCCGGCCATCGCCGGAGTATTGATAGCCGTCCTCGGAACGGCGCTGTGTTTCTTCCTCAACGGGCTCAGCTATGGGGCCGCCGTGATCAGCTTGGTGGCCATGCGTGAGGGCGAACTGATGCCTGCCGCTCGGTTGGCGATGCCTCGGAGCCTGGGCGCCATCCGCGACAATCTCGGCGAGGGTCTGCGATATGTCTGGAGCACGCCCGTGGTGCTCCTGGCCATCACCGTGATCGGTTTCGTTTCAACGTTCGGAATGAATTTCACCGTTGTCCTGCCCGTGATGGCCGCCAGAGTCCTGAACGTGGGGGCCAACGGATTGGGGTTCCTCTTCGCCTCGATGGGCGCCGGGGCGCTGATTGCGGCCCTGTCTGTTGCGACGCTGCAGCGGCCGCGGCTCAGGGTCCTAATCGGCGGCGGTATGGTGCTCGGGTTGTCCGAGTTGGTATTGGCAAGCACGACCGCGTTCCCGGTCGCGCTGGCCGCGGTGTTCTTCTGTGGCGTCGGCGCGATCGCGACAGCGGCCAGCGCCAACTCGCTGATCCAGATCACCGTGCCGGGGCCGCTTCGCGGTCGCGTCATGAGCGTATACACCACCGTCTTCGCGGGTTCGACGCCGATCGGGAGTGGACTGACCGGCGGCGTCGGCGGCCTGTGGGGAACGCCGGCGGCGCTGGTTATGAACGGCGCCCTGGCCTTCGGCTCGTCGGCTGTAGCGGCTGTGGCGGTGCTGCGGGGCCATGTTCGGGCCGACGGCAGTCGACTGGGCGGATCGGGCGAGCCCGGGCCTTCCTCCGCCCCAAAGGCAACGAGCCTGCCCTCGGTCGATTAGGCGAGTCGGGCACCCCTGCCGCCCCCGGGGCCGCCGGTTCGACCAGTGCGCCAGGCGGCTCCCGTCGGACCCTGGGCTCGGCACTCCCGGCTACGATCGGGTTGATGACATCCCCGACGAACCGCCTCGCCAGCGAGACCAGCCCCTACCTCCTCCAGCACGCTCACAACCCGGTCGATTGGTACCCGTGGGGTGCGGAGGCGCTGGCGCGGGCCGCGGCACAGGATCGGCCGATCTTTCTCTCCGTTGGCTACTCGGCGTGCCATTGGTGCCACGTCATGGAGCGGGAGTCATTCGAGGACGAGGCCACGGCAACCCTCCTCAACGCGAGCTTCGTCTCGATCAAGGTCGACCGCGAGGAGCGGCCTGACATCGACGCGGTGTACATGGGGGCCCTCCAGGCAATGACCGGCGCCGGCGGCTGGCCGATGAGCATCTTTCTGACGCCCGACGGTCGGCCCTTTTACGGCGGCACATACTTCCCGGGACAGCCCAGATATGGCATGCCATCGTTCCGGCAGATCCTGGTCGCGGTGGCAACGTCCTGGCGGGATCGCCGCGACGAGCTCGAGGCAAGAG
>JAYVMQ010000007.1:0-5710 GCA_043758855.1 Chloroflexota bacterium | reverse complement strand
GTCACGTCGGGGCAGATGACCGGGATCGCGGCGGAGCGTCGAGCACGCGGAGTGGAAGCGGTAGGTCATTGTTGTCCCGCCCGCCAACCGGCCGATTCGTGCGCGCGGACCGTGCATCGGATCGTCATCCGAACGCACGGTCGGATGCACGGTCGAATGCAGGGGTGAGACGAACCCGAGCGGTCCTCACGACGCGTCGACTTCCGCTTTGGGAGGTGGTGCGACAGCCCTGCTGGAGGCACGACCGTTCGTCGGATCGGTCGTCGGATCGGTCGTTCGGACGCGCTTCCAACGAACGGGAATCGCGATCGGATTCGGCCGATCGCGACCGGGACATCGGTTCCGTACGCAGCCGCTTCTACGACATCGGATGTTCGGCGGCCGTCATGCCGGCGAGCGTCGTCCTCCCGACGGCCAACGGAGGCGGCGAACTCGCTGACCTGCCATGCTGGCAGCAATGGCAGCGCCGACGAGTAAACCGCGCTCCACGAGCCAGGTCGTGGCGACGAAGCCCGCCTGCCTCCCGCTCCTCGAGATGTACCGAGCCGCCGTGGTGGCGCGACCGCGGACATGGGTGGAGATTGAAGACAAATTCGTCACTGCGATGGAGGCGTTCGACGCCAACGTCGCGAATGGCGTCGCCGACATCGGGGACCTCCAGAACGGGAAGGGGGACTTCCTCAACGACCTCCTCGCACTCCTCCTCGAAGGCTGCGCTGGCATCGATCATCTCTACTCACGCGGCGGCGTTCCAGGGCTCGTCTTCCCAAACCACAACCTCGACGTGACGTACCCGAACACCGGCGTCGTCAAGTTCACCCTGGAGGTCAAGGCGGTCGGGACACCGCGCCACCCGCTATCGCCGAAGCAGAAGCCGATCGGGCGCCCCGGTTCGGCTGACCTCGCCAAGCGGGTCAAGGAAGTCGCGTTCAAGACCATCGACCTCAAGGCCGAGTACGGCCGGATCATGGCGGCTCGCGGCCAACCTGCGTCCGCGCCGAGTGGCAACCTGACGACGTGGCTGCACGCGGTCCGACCGCGGGCATACCTCTTCATCGGTGCACGAGTCGTCGGCAGGACCGATCTCGACGCAACGATCGCGTTCGCGCACACGGCGGCCCAGGTCGTCGACGGGGTTGGCCTGTTCTGCTTCGGCCCGACCTCGGTGGCCGCCCCGACCACCTATCGGAAGTACGATGTACCTCCCGGGATCAGCATGGACCGCGTGCTCTATGGTGCCTGCCAGGACCTGCTCGAGCTCCAGCGGGAGGGTGTCGAGGCGCTATCTGAGCAGGACGTCAGCCCGGCCGCGGCGGCTCAGGAGGCGCTTGCGCGCGTCGACGATGACTCAGCGGGATAAGGCGCAGTGCAGACCCCACGGCTAGCATGAACCCATGAATCCGGTCACTCTCGAGACACACCAGGAAGCCAAAGCCAGGGGTGCCTTCTACACGCCTGAGGAACTGACCCGGTTCCTGGCGCGTTGGGCGATCCGCGCCGCTGACGATCGCGTGCTGGAGCCTGCCTGCGGCGACGGAGCGTTCATCACGGCAGTTGCGGAGCGGTTCGCCGCACTCGGCGTGGAGGACCTGGCCGGGCGGCTCATCGGGGTCGAGCGTGATCCCGATGAGGCACAGAAAGCACTCGTTCTCGCTCCCAGAGCCAGAGTTCTCACCTCGGACTTCTTTGATGTCGAGCCGACATCCCTTCCGTCGATGGACGCTGTGATCGGCAATCCGCCCTACATCCGCTATCACGGGTTTACGGGAACGGACCGCGAGAAAGGCCTCTCCCGAGCGCGGAAGCAGGGTGTGGAGCTGACGCGGCTGGCATCGTCGTGGGCGCACTTCGTCGTCCATTCGGTCGCCTTCCTGGGACCCGCGGGCCGCCTTGCGCTGGTACTCCCGGCGGAACTGCTTCACACGGACTACGGCCAGCCAGTGCGCGACATGCTCCTGCGCCGGTTCGGCTCGGTCATCGTGGTGGCGTTCGACCGGGGTGTGTTCAGCGACGTACAGGTTGACGCCGTTCTCCTGCTCGCATCGAGTGATGATCGGCGTGGGCTGCGCGTCGTTCGCCTGCCTGACGAGCGCGCGCTCGATGCCCTCGACGTCGATGCCTACGCCGACGTGGCCACCCTGACGCCCATGCCGCGATGGAGCGGTGCTGTCGATGTCGGGGCGGGTTCGGTGTACGAGACGGTGCTCGCCTCAGGTGTCGCAGTCCCGCTCGGCGCGCTGGCCAGCGTGGACATCGGCTTCGTCTCGGGGGCCAACGACTTCTTCATCCTGTCACGAGCGGACGCGGAGCTACGTGGGCTCCCCACCGACACCCTCACCCCGACGATGCGTCGCCCCGGCGACATTCCCGGACTGCTCGCCAGCGAGGGCGACGTCCGGCTGCTCCTCGACCTCGCGCGCCGACCCGAACCGTCCGACGACAACGTGCTGGCCTACCTCGACGAGGGAGAGGCATCGGGCATCGCGCTGCGCTACAAATGCCGGGTCCGGCGGCCTTGGTACGCCGTGCCTCTGCCGCGTTCGAAGCCTGACGCGTTCCTCCCGTATATGAGCCACCTCGGGCCACGGCTCATCGTGAACGACGTGGGCGCTTGGTCGAGCAATCTCCTGCACGGCGTGACGCTCGGGCTACTCTCGCCCCCGCCTCGGGCCCTTGCTGCCGCGATGGCCAGCTCGATCACGCTGCTGAGCGCGGAGATCGAGGGACGGGCGTACGGCGGCGGCGTCCTGAAGCTGGAGACCAAGGAGGCAGAGCGACTGCTGGTACCGGTCGGCAGTCAGACGCAGCTCGAGCGGCTCGCCTCCGTGTTCCCAGACATCGACGCCCTCATTCAAGGCGGGGACATCGAGGCGGCCGCTCGGATCGCCGACGACGCCGTTGGGATCGACCACGACCGGATCTGGGCCGCCTACCTCACCTTCCGCACACGAAGGCTTGGCCGCCGGCGCGCTCGCGTCGCATAGGTGACGTAGGCAGGTCGTGCAATGGCCGCTTGATTTGAGAGCAGCCAACCCTAATCAGGCGGGCGTTTCGCCGGAATCTCGCTTTCGGGCGACCGTTCGGATCGCCACCATGAACGGCGAGTCTTCGGCCTGTGTCTCTGGTGGCAGCTCCGCGAATGGCACCATCGACTCGTGGTTCTCACCCTTGCCGATCATCCAGGCGACCCAGGCGTTGTGGACGTCTTCTCTTGTCACTTCCTGCCCCTTGGCGAGGAGCAGAACGGCGTAGGTCAGAAACAGTGCCGCTGTATCGTCATTCGGCAGGGCATCACCCGGAACGGCCCGCCGAATCTCACCTGCTACTGCGTCGAGGTATGTCACTGCAGGAGCACCCGGACGCCAAGGGCAAGATAGATGCCCATGAAAACGAAGGGGACCACCTGCTCCACGACCGTGGCTTCTCGGTGCTGCACTTCCCGGCGCCACCAACGGGTCCACCTCGACGGGTGGCCGGCGATCGATGGAGCGGCGTGAAGAATGGCCCACTCTTCAGTGAAAGGCCGGGCGGGCAATCGTTCCTCCATCTTGTTGATCACCTGGAACTTGGAAGTGTTGAGCCTGCGGTAGTAGCGGAGGAGCAGCCACCAGACGAACGCCAGGACGATTCCGGCCACCGCCGTAACGACGAGCCCGAAAGCATCGAAGAACGGTAGGTTGCCATTGGGCGGTGGCTTTCGAGCAGAGCTGACGATCCCCACAGCCGCGGCAAGTGCCGTGTTGAGTGTGAGGAAGAAGGTGTTCGCTCCAGCGCGTCGGGCCGACGTTCGGTCTGCCATCTCGACCGCCGTCTTGTAGAGCTCCAGGAAGGTGCTCGACTCATCTGACGCCACGGCCCGACCTCACCGCTACTTGGTAGTGATCGCACGGAGGTTTGCCCATGTCCATGGACGTACCGACTCCCAAAACCGCGTGCCCTGTGGTCGTCGAACCGAGCCGATCTTACGCCCCCGAAGGAGATAGTAAGGCCTTCTCTCTTCCCGAGCGATCGCGATCTCGGCCTTCACGCCCGCGGCCTGATGGGTGTGGTCGCCGCAGATGACGATGACACAGTCCGACCGTCGAATGCGATCACGGACCAGCGACTTCCAGCCCTTCGATGCGTACTTGATGGACCAATCGTCGATGAAGAACGGCGAGTCCGGGTGCCTCGATTGCCCGACGAGTAGGTTCTTGAGGTCGAGATCATGGTCGAAGTCGAAGCTGATGAAGACTCTGGTCCCGCGCCTCCGCGCCACGGCATTGGCCGCCCCGCTCGCGGTCAACGACCGCCGGCGATGAGCGTCTTGAGGTTGGGCCAGGTCCACGTATACATCTTGTCGTTCGCAAGAGCAGCCGTCGGCTTCTTGTTCCCGCCATCGGCACGTCCCGCGAGAAGGAAGTAAGGCTTCTCCTCGTCTCGGGCAATCGAGATCTCGGCGTTCACGCCGGCTGCGCTGTCGGTGTTCTTGCCGCAAATCACAACGACCTGATCTGCCCGCTGGATCCGAGCCCTCGCCTTCTCCTTCCAGTCGGCTGACGCCTCCTTGATCGACCAATCCTCGATGAAGAACGGCGAGTCATCGTTCTTCGCTTGCCCTACGAGAAGGGTCTTCAAGTCGGCGTCGTGGTCGTAGTCGTAGCTAATGAAGACGGGAACATTCGTTGTTGCCATTCCACGAATACCTCGTTCGGCCCGACGGCTGCGCATGCCGGCCGTCGGAGTTCTCGATCACCGTGCGTACGGCCCCGCACGATGGCCTATGTGCGCTTGGTTGGCACCTGGGGCGGGCGCGGTCGAGGCGGCGGCGGCCCGGATCTCTTGTCGATTGTCGTCGGGATTTTCGGGGCAGGTGGCCCCGAAGGCTCGGTCATCGAAGTGCTCCCGTGTACAGCATTATGGCGACCCCGAGTGCCGCGAACGGGGTGGTGAGGAGCGACTGCTCGTACCAACCTTGTTTCCGGCTCAGGAACTTGACGTTCTTCTCCCGGGCCTCGCCGAGTGCAACGGCAAGCTCATGCATGACTGACCAGTTTGGGTAGTTGGGCACGAGTTCGGCGACGAAGGACGGATTGGCCCCATACGAGAAATCCCTTCGGGGCCGGATGGCCTGGAAGCAGCAGTTCAGTCCAAGGCCAAGGAAGAGGAGCGACGCTCCGACAGCCACGAACTGGGCTGCCGTGTCAAGGTGGATCCGCGTCGCCGCCAAAGCGAATAGGCCGCTCGCGATCGTAATGAGGGCGGCAGCCTTTGTATCGAGCGCGTTCGAGTCCTGCGACTGGGCCATGATGTGGCGTCGGGCCTCGTCGATTGCCGCCTGGGCATTCGAGACGATGTCCTCGGCGGTCGCCTTCCACGCGCTAGCCGGCGGCCCCACGTCTTAGCGCTTGTCGCGTGGCGGGAATGGGTCGTGGCCGGGCGGGACGGTGTCCGAGTCTCTGATCTTGCCGTCGGTGCCGTGCGTGACGAGTTCACCCCCGCCGCTGTTGCCGAGGATTTCTCGGGCTCGGTCCTGCGCCTGTCTCTGCGTGTCGAAGATGCCGCTTGCACGGTCCGAGCCTTCGTCTCGAACTGCCCATCGACCGTCGTCCGTCTGGACGACATGGCGGTTGTTTCGGCTCATGCCTAAGCCTCCTGCGCAGTCCACCGAACAGAGGTGGTCGCGAGTGTTTTACACCAAGGCCGTGCCACCTTGTCTGTCACGCCGCGA
>JAYVMQ010000006.1:0-4545 GCA_043758855.1 Chloroflexota bacterium | reverse complement strand
GGTCAGCGGCAGAACCTTGGGCAGGAGCGAGCAGGGGTGAAGCTGCTGGCGGAGCGCGATCAGCACAGCCTGCTGGCGCGACATTCGGCCGTAGTCGGAGTCCTGATGGCGGGATCGGGCGTAGGCCAATGCGGTGTACCCGTCCATGTGCTGTAGACCGGCGTTGATGTGGAGCACGGTGTCCCTGCCGTCCTGGGGCCGCGAGTATTGGTTGTCGGTGATCGCCGCAGGCACGGTGATCTCCAGGCCGCCCAGGGCATCGATGATATTCACGAAGCCCATCAGGTTGACCACGACCGCTCCGTCGACGTGGAGACCCAGGTACTGACCGACCGCACCTTCGAGGGCCTTGAAGCCGCGCGCGAAAGCGCTGCCGGTGTAGGGATAGGCCGAGGGTCGGTTAACTGCGTCGCGCCACAGGGCGTTCAGGAGGTTTGGGTATGGGAAGCAGTGGCACGGGAAAGCATCGGCCGCCTCGGGCGGTAGCGGCACGTTCTCCAGGTTGCGCGGAATGCCGTACATGACGGACCGGCCGCTCGCTATGTCCACTTCAAGCAGGATCATAGTGTCGGTCCGGAGGCTCCAGCGACCAACGCCTTCGTCGACGCCAGCCAGGAGGATGTTGAGCTTGCCATCGGCGGCCCACTCAGACGGCGACGTGTTTGAGCCGCTGACGTTCTCGACCGGGAAGATCGGAATGCCGTCCCCCGTCGTTGGGCCGGCCGTGGGCGCCGGTCCTGTGGACGTGGCGTTTAGCGACGGCGAGAGCCCGGTGATTGCGGTGGCTGAGGCCCCGGCGATCAGGCCCGGCGCATCGGTGGCCGGCTGATCGCTGAAGGGCGCAATGGTTTCGCCAGATGTCAGGTTGCCGCCATTGGCGAACCACTTAGGCGCGTCCGGATTGAAGATCGAGCTGATGGTGTCGCGGTACTGCACGCCGACCGCGCCGAGGGCAAGGTGCGTGCCGATCGTGGCGACCATGACAGCCCCGAGGACGGCCACGGTCATCGGCCGCCTCGCGCGCGCAGTCGGCGCCTTCGTCTGGACCTTCGCCTGGAATCGCGCCTGCTCCTTATCTGGGCCGGCGACCAGATAGGCGTCGTAGATCGCCGACACGCGGTACAGCAAGGTCACGATGTCGAGCAGAAGGAACGAAGTTATGGCGTTCGGGGCGAAAATGGAGCCGATGACCTGGTGGCGGGCGACGATCAGCACGCCGGCTGAGACCACTATCAGCGCGATTGCCGGCAGCGCCACAATCAGCCCACGGCGCTCCCGGCCAGCCGCCACCTGCCCCAGACCCGGGAACAGAAACGACAAGAAAGCAGCCCCGGCCGGGGAACCTAGAGAGAACCTCTGACGCATCGGCTGACCCCTCGTTAGCAGCTCAAACCACCGCCGCCGCCACCGCCGCTAGAGGTGGACTTGGGCGCCTTGTCTAGGCCATGCGCAACCGCGTTCTGCATCTTGGTGACTTCGGCAGGCGTGACGTACTCGGCATAGCCGTTCGCGGGGGTGAAGGCGTAGCTCTGGACATTGTTACCGCCGATAGCCTGGGCGAGGGCAGCCAGCCTCGGAGCATCCTGCTGAGGCAGGTCCGTCCAGACCATGCCCCCGAGGTCGCTCAGGAGGTCCCCAATCCGCGGCAGAATCGAGCACGGGCTGAAATCTGTGCGGATCGCCTTGATCACAGACTGTTGCCGGGCCATCCGACCGAAGTCGTCATCCTGATGCCTGCTCCTGGCATAGGCCAGAGCATCGACGCCATTGAAGTGGTGCTGGCCGGCCTGGATATCGAGGACGTAAGTGCCGCCCCGGTCAGGAAACGGCATCGCGGCGTCATGAAGCGCCTTGGGGACGTACATGTCGAGGCCACCCAGGTCGTCGATTAGTTTTACGAAGCCCAGGAGGTTGATGTAGACCACGCCATCGACCTGAACGCCGGTCATCTGGCCGACGGTCGCTTCGACAACCTTGAACCCACGCTCAAAGTCGGTCGCGGCACCTGTGTTCGGAAATTTGTCCGGAGCCCGCCAGGCTGCCCACTGCCACAGCGCATTGAGCATGTAGTTGCCGCCGCCGGCCGGCGATCCCTGGTAGCCGTAGAAGCAATGGCACGACCAGGCGTCCTGCCATTGCGGCGGCAGCGGAACGTTGAACAGGTTACGGGGAATGCCGTACAGGGCGGCCTGGCCGGTAGCGATCTTCACCTGCAGGAGCATCATCGTGTCCGTCCGCATGTCGGCCCTGCCGGCCCCTGAGTCGGCCCCGATCAACAGGACGTTCAGGTAGCCGTCCGCGTCCCAGTTATTGGCAACGTTGGTGGCGGGCGGCAGCGACGATGTTGGATACACGATCGGGGGCAAGCTCGACCCCGGCGCGGGCGTGGCCGGAGTGACCATCGTCGGATCAAAGTAGGCCTTGGCGGCGTAGCCACCAGCCAGCGACTGTGCCCCGTCGATCTTGATCCAAGCCGTGCTCGTCCCCGCGGAACTTACGTACGAGGCCCCGGTGACAACCTGTCCTGTGATCACAGTGCCGGCCGCGATTTGGGTGAGGATTGCGTACGTGGTCCCAGCGCCAGACCGCACCTTGACGCCGTCCGTGTTAGCAACCCAGCCCGCGATGGGCGTGCTCGCCGGCGCCGCTGAGGTGCTTGGATTGGGGGTCGTAAAGTCCGCCGGATCGAGGCTCTGATCGGCAACGCTCGTGCCGGGGCCGAAGTTACCCCCATTGGGGACGCCGCAAGGAGCCCCCGGGCGGAAGACGCACGAAATCGCATTCTGCGCGGTGACGTCGGTAATCCCGAAGAACAGGTGGACGCCCACGGTGGCTACGAGCACGCCCATCAGGACGGGAGCACCGGCCCCCAATGCTGGCGTCCTGCGCCTTGGCAGGCCGCGGGCGGGCCTGCTCTCAAAGGGCGACTTTTCAACGTTGAGGTAGGCATCGACGACCGCCCAGACATGGTAGAGGGCGGCAACGATGTCCAGGAGAAGAAGGCTGACGAGCCAGGTGGACGTCGTCAGACCATCGAATAATGCGTGCCTGGCGAAGATGAGCATAAAGGCGAAGACAAACAGCAGCGCCAGGGCTGGGATCGCGATGATCGCGCCGCGGCGCGGCTTGCCTCCTGCGACCTGTCCCAAACCGGGCAGCAGGAACGACAGGAAGGCGGCTAGGGCCGGGTTCCTGAGAAGCAACCTCAAGCTCTTCCTCCAGAATGCGAGCCGGACGGCCAACCGGCTTCGCGGCAGCCCTCCATCGGGATCGACGTCGCCCAACTATCGCACGATTCGGAAGGTCGACTCGAATGGCGAAGCCGCTGTCTCAGCCCGGCCGACGGACCCTGTTGGGCACTGACCATGTCCGGACGGACTTATCCGCAGGTGGATCCGCCGCCAGAGCCTGGGCTGGTCTTTGGCGCGCTCTGGAAGTTGTCCTTCACAAGCGCCCGCGCCTTGGAGATCGTATTGGTATCCCAGGCGACGTACGTGGCACTGGCCGACATCCCGACCTTCTGTGGGTCCAGTACCAACTGCCGCACGTTTTCCCCGAGAACGCTCTTGGCGAGACCGGCCCAGCTCTTCAGGTTCTGCGGATTCGTGACGTCCATGTCGGTGTTGAAACCGTAGGGAACCGCCTGGACCACTCGCAAGAGCGGCAAGACGTTGTCCAAGGATGCGAATTTGCACGGATCCAAGCCTTGGCGCAGGGATGAGAGCAGGACCTGCTGGCGTGCGGCACGACTGTAGTCACCGCCCGCATCGAAGATGCGAGTCCGGGCATAGGCCAGGGCCCAGTCCCCGTTCATGTGGTATGTCCCCGGCGCCATGACGAAGGCGACATCGGGGTCGTGCCCGGGTACTTTGTAAACGGCCAGACGGCCTCCTGATGCCGCCGCCGCGTCTTTCATGTTCTGGACGCCCGACATGCCTGTAGGCACGAAGTAGCCCCAGTGTGAAGTGTCCTGACAAGTAGCGTTGCCGGGCACCTGGAGTTGCGATCCGAGCTTCTCCTGCTGAGAACCCGCGGGCCCGCAAGGCTTGTCAAACAGTTTGGTTTGCACGGTTATGTTGACACCACCCACGGCGTCGATCAGCGTCGTCATTCCAACTGGGTTGATCCACATAGAGCCGTCGATGTGCATCCCCAACAGGTTGCCGAGGGTCATCTCAAAGCCCTTGTAGGCCCGCAGGTAGCGGTTCTGATCGCCAGGCTTTCCGCACGTGGACTGGAATTCCGGGATCGGCCATCGGTCGCAGTGGCCCAGGATCTCGATCGGGAGGCCATTGAGCAATGGTCCCCACGTGCCCGCCGGACAGTTGTACGGGGGACTCGGATAGTGCGCCGCGATCTCCTGGGTGGGCATGGGGGTGCAGTAGTTATTGCGTCCGATGCTGATCAGCTCGGCCTGGCCCGTGGAAATGCTGGCGTGCAGGACCATGATCGTGTCGGGCCCAAGCTGGCTCGGGTCACTCTGGACCCCCAGTCCCAGGAGGAGCACGTTCAACTCCCCATCGGCATCCCAGTTCTGGGAGTCGT
>JAYVMQ010000005.1:0-5980 GCA_043758855.1 Chloroflexota bacterium | reverse complement strand
GATCTGGCCGTCGGAACCACCTATACCCTCGACCTCTACGCGCTGTTGACCGCGCCCGTCGCCTTCGCGATGTTCGACCGCGAGGCCGGGGACGGGACGCCGCGGCCCGACCCGATCGCCGCACTTCAGGCACTGCGCCGATACGCGGGTCGCATCACCGTGTTCTGCCAGGCGGGCGACATTGCGGTGCCGAGCGACTATCGGTCTCTCGTCGTCTACCTCGAGGACAGCATCGTCCCCGTCGTCCCGCCCAACCCGGACGCGATCTTCCACCCCAAGGTCTGGTTCATCCGCTACCGGCAGCCCGAAACCGACGCGGCAGCCTACCGACTGCTGTGCATGAGCAGGAACCTCACATTCGATCACTCCTGGGACACCATCCTGAGGCTGGAAGGCGAGCTCTCGGACACGGTCCATCACCCGGAGCTTCGCCACTTCGCCGCTGCCCTCCCCGCCATGGCCGAAACGATCAAGCCGATCTCCGGGGAACGGCTCGCCGCGATCGATGGCCTGGCCGCCGAGCTCGAGCGGGTCCAATGGGAAGGCCCGGAGGGGATGGAGATCGAGCGTTTCTGGCCGCTTGGATACGACGGCCGCGCCCGATGGCCCTACATCGGCCGCGGCGACCGTTTCTTCGTCGCGTCCCCGTTCGTGACGAAGGGTGCCCTAGCGCGACTGACCAAGGGCGTCCGCGGTTCCATCCTGCTGTCTCGCCCTGAGACACTCGACCAACTGGGCGGCAAGGCGACCGGACATTTGCGTGAGCGACTCGTGCTCAGCGCGGACACGCGTGAACCGACGACGGACGCCACCGATACCGACGACACTGAGAACCCGGGCACCGTCCTCGAAGGCCTCCACGCCAAACTCGTCGTAGCTGACGTCCCGTACGGCGGCCGGGTCTGGACGGGCTCAGCGAACCTCACCGACGCAGCATTCGGCGGGAACGTCGAATTTGTCACCGAGCTTCGAGGGCCCAAACGGGTCTGCGGGGTCGACGCGATCATCGGTGACCAAACGACACGGATTGGCCTGCGCAAGTTGGTCGAGCCATACGAGCCAGCCACGCCAGATGGACGGGACCTCACCGATCTCGAACAGGTGGAGCAACGCCTCGACAGAGTCCGCCGGATCCTCGGCCGACTCCGGTACACGGCGACCTGTCGCAAGGACGAATCCGACAAATTCGACCTGGAATTGACTGGCATCCCGCTCGAAGGTGTCCCGCTGGACCCAACCAGCCTCGACGGTCTGGCAGCCACGATCCGGCCAGTCACACTCGGCGATGGTCTTGCGACCGCCGTCGTCCTAGACCCCAGTGGCCTGACCGTTCGTTATCGCCTCTCCTACGAGGCCATCACGCCGTTCTTCGCCTTTCGCCTCAGGCCGATCGATGACGCGTTCACGCTCGATGCCACCTTTCTGATCAACGCCGACTTGGTCGGCGCACCAGACGACCGGGCCGAGAACGTGATGGTCGGCCTCCTCAAGAACCGCGCCGACCTGATCCGGTTCCTGCTGCTTCTCCTCGGCAACGTGGACGATGCCCTGTCCGCGATCACCGGCGAGGGAGGGACGTGGGATGGCGGTGGGTCATGGGCCTCCACAGCCTCGGAGGCGCTTCTCGAGCCGCTCGTGCGCGCCTATTCGCGCGACCGCACACGCCTTCACGAGATCCAGCACGTCATGGAAGAGCTGGCCAAGACGGAGACCGGCCGCGGGATCCTGCCTGATGGCTGGGATGCGATCTGGGGCCCGATCCAGGCGGCCCTCGGTGCGGGGACAAATCCATGACGAAGCAAGAGGTCGACGGGGCGAAGGTCGTCAAGGACGTCCTCGCGGGCCTGAAGGGCTTCCAGCGCAAGACGGTCGACCACGTCTTCCGGCGCATGTACGACGACCCGGATCCGGCGACGCGGTTCCTCGTCGCGGACGAGGTCGGGCTCGGCAAGACGCTGGTCGCCCGCGGCCTGATCGCGAAGACGATCCAGCGTCTCCAGGAGGAGCGCGTCAAGCGCATCGACGTCATCTACATCTGCTCCAACGCCGATATCGCCCGTCAGAACATCCAGCGCCTCAATGTCACGGGCCAGAGCGAGTTCTCGTTGGCGACACGGATCACCCTGTTGCCACTCCAGCTTCACCGGCTCAACGACAACGGGCTCAACTTCGTTTCGTTCACCCCAGGCACGAGCTTCAGCATGTCGTCTCGTGGCGGCACGTCCCAGGAACGCGCGGTCCTCTTTCATCTCCTGAAGAAGGCCCTCGGAGCCGAGGCGCTCGAGCACGACGGCGCTTATCGACTCCTTCGCGGCAACAAGAACGACGCAGGCTTCCGCGGCGAAGTCGCGTGGATCGGACAGCAGACCCTGGACAAGGGCCTGACCAAGGCCTTCATCGCAGAACTGCGCGGCCGGCCTGAAGTTCGCAAGCGGTTCGTCCAGATCAGTCGCCGCCTGCGCGACCCGGAGAGCAACGTCGATTGGAACACCTATTGGAATGTCATCCGTGACCTGCGCCAGACATTGGCGCGAAGCTGCGTCGAGGCGTTGGAGCCTGACTTCGTGATCCTGGATGAGTTCCAGCGCTTCAAGGAGTTGCTCCGCGAACCCAACCCGGATGACCCCGACGACATCCGCGCGCTGGCCCATCACCTGTTCGCCCAGAAGGACGTCCGCATCCTGTTGCTGTCGGCAACGCCATACAAGATGTACACGCTGTCGGACGAGCCGGACGACGACCACTACGCCGACTTCCTCCAAACTGCCCGATTCCTCATGTCCAAGGAGGACGCCGCTGAGTTCAGCGGCGAGCTCCGCGACTTTCGGCGCGCGTTGCTCAACTTCGAGTCCGTCGGCGAAGCCAGCCTTCAGCGACGTAAGCGCGCCGTAGAGCGGCGACTGCGCCGCGTCATGGTGCGCACGGAGCGACTCGCGGTGACCGCGGATCGGAGTGGCATGCTGGCGGATCGCCGCGTCGAGGCCCGATTGGAGCCGAATGACGTCCGCACGTTCGCGATGGTGGACCGGCTCAGCCGGCGCCTGTCGACGAACGACCCGACGGACTATTGGAAGTCGGCTCCCTATCTGCTCAACTTCATGGAGAGCTACCAGCTCAAGCGCGAGATGAAGGCCGCGCTCACCGCCGATGGCGGTGTGGGCCTGGTCGATGCGATCGATCCCGATCTGCTGCTGCGGCGCGAGACGCTCGAGGCGTACGGTGCGCTCGATCCTGGCAACGCGAGGCTCCGTGGCGTGGCTGACGACCTTCTCGCCTCGGAGGCGTGGCGGCTGTTATGGATGCCGCCATCACTTCCTTACTACGAGCCGGGCGGACCCTTCTCGCTCTCCGCCGCTGCGACGCTGACCAAGCGCCTGATCTTCTCAAGCTGGGCGGTCGTTCCACCGGCGGTGTCCGCCATCCTCAGCTACGAAGCCGAGCGCCAGATGATGCGAAGCCGTGACCCCGAGGCGCGAAACGACGCCGAATCACGCCGCCGACTGCGCGGTCTGCTCACGCTCCGACGGGTAGAGGGCGAGCCGGCAGGCATGTCGACATTCGCACTCTTGTATCCAAGCCCTTCGCTCGCCGAGATCGGTGATCCGCTCGCCATCGCGCGAGACCTTGGCGCGGCCGATCACGCGGTGTCTCGCGATGCCGTCTTCGCAGAGGTGCGCCGGAGGATCGAGGCCGCGCTCAAGCCGCTCGTCCGGAATGCCCCCACCGACGGTCTGGAAGACGAACGCTGGTACTGGGCGGCACCGCTGTTGCTGGATCGGCGTGGCGACCGGGAGGCGACCGAGTTGTGGCTTTCGCGATCAGCTGCGTTTCGTGGTCTATCCGGCGGTGGGTCGGCCGATGATGAAGAGGACGGCTCGGGCTGGTCGGGCCACGTGGACCGAGCCCACCTCGTTGTCCGCGACGGCACCCCACTGGGGCGGGTGCCCGCTGATCTTGCGAATGCCGTGACAGCCCTCGCGATCGGGGGCCCCGGTGTGTGCGGTCTGCGCGCGACCGCCCGGGTTCTCGCGCGAGTCCGCGCGCAACGCCTTGACCTACGAGCTCCCGAGGCCCGTGACGCGGGTGGGCGGATCGCCTGGGGACTACGAACGTTGTTCAACGTCCCGGAGGTGATGTCGCTTGTCCGCGGACCCGTCGGAGACGAATCCGTGTACTGGCGGGCCGTCCTCGAATACTCGATCGATGGGAACCTCCAGGCCACCTT
Source organism: Chloroflexota bacterium (assembly GCA_043758855.1). Lineage (GTDB taxonomy): Bacteria > Chloroflexota > Limnocylindria > Limnocylindrales > CSP1-4 > Fen-1039. The sequence continues at coordinate 1,755 of JAYVMQ010000005.1, read as the reverse complement.
GGATGAGTACGCTCATGTCCTGCCGGAGTGGCTGGGACTCCTGGACCGCGACGCGCCCGTCATCGCGCAGCGGATGAGCGAGGCGATCGCAGAGGCAGCGTCGGTCCGAGCTGTCAACTATGGTGCCGACGACCTGCGCGTCCGCGACGGTCGCCTGGAGATGGAGCCGCAGCGCATCCGGGTCCGATTCGCGATGCGGTTCGGTGCGGACCAGAGCGACGAAGAGAAGAAGCTTCAACGTTCCGGTGCCGTCAGGTCGGCGTTCAACTCTCCGTTCTGGCCGTTCGTCCTGACGTCGACCTCGGTCGGCCAGGAGGGCCTCGACTTCCACCAGTACTGCCACGCGGTCGTCCATTGGAACCTGCCTTCCAACCCGGTCGACCTGGAACAGCGCGAGGGTCGCGTCCACCGTTACAAGGGTCACGCGATCCGCAAGAACGTCGCGACCCGTCATCGCCCAGCGGCCTTCGGTCCCCGCGTTACCGATCCGTGGGCGGCGATGTTCAACGAGGCCAGTCGCGGCGTCACCCGCCGCGACCTCAAGGACATTGAGCCGTTCTGGGTCTATGACGGCCCCGCCCGGATCGAGCGTCTCGTCCCGCTCATCCCGCTCAGTCGCGAGGTCGAGCAATTGGAACGCCTCAAGCGGTCGCTGGCGGCATATCGGATGGTCTTCGGACAACCCCGACAGGAGGACTTGGTCGCCTTTCTAGGAAGTCGTGCTGGGTCAGAGGCTCTGGATCTGTTGGGCGAGCAACTCCGGGTCGATCTCGCACCATGAAGCGCGAGGCTGGACAGATGACCTTGGTGCTCTTGCCCGAGCAGCCCCGAGCCGGGTTGACTCGACCCACCGAACTCGCGACGGGTGCCCGAATGACCAGGCTAAGCAAGATCGATGACGGCCCCGGGTGAGCTACCGGTTCTTCCGCCGGATGCGGATCGCGCCCGGGCTCACGATCAACTTGAGCAAGTCCGGGCCGTCGCTCTCGGTCGGGGGACGCGGCGGTCATGTCACGCTCGGAGGCTCACGTGGGCGACGTACCACGATCGGGCTGCCCGGGACCGGGCTCTACTGGACGACGGTCCACCGCCAGACACCCTCACCGAGTCGCAGCCCCACATCCGCGACCATCGGCGTGCTGCAGGCCCGGCAGAAGCTGACGCTGTCATTCTTTCGGCGACTGGTGACTCCCGCGGATGAGCAAGCATTCGTCGACGGCTGTCGAGCGCTGGTCGACGGCGACCACGGCACGGCGCTCGACCACATGCGCGCGGCCACGCACCTCGCCGATGGGGCCTTCATGGCCGGCTGTCTCGCCCTCGAGGCGGGCGCCATCGAAGAAGCAGCGACCGACCTCGAAGCCGCCGTGGGCGCGGCGGACCGGCTCGGCTCCACGGCCGATCGATACGGCATCACGACGTCGTTGGTCCTTCCCATCACCGATGAGATCTCCGCGTCCCTCGAGCCGAGCCTCGAAGGCGCCCTCCTCGCCCTCGTCGAGGCCTACCAACGCCTTGGGCGCACCAACGATGCAGTGGCCGCGCTTCGTCGTCTCCAGGCCTTGGCACTCGACGACCCCGTCGTGCGCCTCTCACTGGCTGAGCTGCTGGTGCAGGGGCAGCCCGCCGAGCGGGCCGCCCACGAGGAGGCCGCTCGACTCGGCGAGAACGTGACCAACGACTCCGCCATCCACGCCGCGCTGCGGCTGTATCGAGCGAGGGCGATGCGCGAACTCGGCCTGCCCGATGCGGCCA
>JAYVMQ010000004.1:0-6086 GCA_043758855.1 Chloroflexota bacterium | reverse complement strand
CCCGCCTTCGGATCGTTGCCGGCCAGGTCGCCGAGCAGAGCGAGCAACCCGGTGTCATCAACGGTGATGCCCGCCAGCAGTTCTTCGAGCTTCTTGGTGTCCGCGGTCGCCATCGCGCCGATGGGATCGAGGGTCGTGAGGACGAGCGCTTCCTCGTCGGGCGATAGGTCGACATAGAGCACGGGCACACTCGCTTCGTGGCGCGAGAGTGCTTCTTCAACTCGGGCGTGGCCGTCGACGACGTGTCCTGTGCGCTTGCTGACGACTACGTTCTAGACCCAGCCAACTTCGGCGAGCGAGCCGCGCAGGGCGTCACGTTGAGCACCGGGATGCTCTCTCCAATTGAGCGGGTGGGCCAGCAGTTGATCGGGCGCGACGTCCTCCATCCCGACGATCCGGCTACGCCAGGGGGTGGTGGGAGCCGTCTTCGTCGTCATTGTTCGGGCCTCGGGCTGCACAAGATACAGGACACTCGTCCGTGCACACACAAGGCGGGGACGTATGCGATCTGCACTGGCCGTGAGGCCCCCCCACCGGTGGGCAGGAGTGGAGAGCGAGCCCGACCGGTTGGCGTAGCCGAGATCGAGCATTGCGCCGATCTGGTGAGAAAAGGAGCGGGTGATGCGCTTCAGCGTATGTGCGGTGTCCGCCCGCAGATGCTGGGGTGTTGTGCCAGTGGTGGCGGTATCCTGCCGTTGAGTCCGGGGGCCTTTTGCGCCTCGGTTGAGGGGCGTGATGACGAAGGCACCGAGCGAGTACGTGATCGATCCGGGGGACGGGCTACCGGCCCGGGTTGTCGGAGAGTGGGCGCGTCGGAAGCATCACTACCTTGAGCGCTATACGGACATCTTCGCGACTGGGATGAAGCAGTTTCCGCGACGCGCCTACCTCGATCTCTTCGCCGGTCCCGGGCGATGCTTCGAGCGGGAGACCGGTGAAACCTACGATGGGTCGCCGCTCATCGGGTTGCGGAGGAACTTCACAGACCACATCTACGTAGAGCTTGAGGACGAGGCGGCGGCGGCGCTTGACGCGCGATGTTCCCCATGGAAGCGGGAGCGGTACGTCACGGTGATTCCGGGCGACTGCAATGCGAAGATCGATGAGGTGATCAAATGCCTTCCGCGCTACGGGATCACCTTTGCCTTCATCGATCCAACGAACTGGCAGATTTCGTTCGACACGATCCGGAGGTTGACTGAGACTCGTCGCGTGGACCTTCTCGTGTCGTTCTTCGGTCCATCGATGAAGCGCGTCGCCAAACTGGACCAGCCTCTGGTGGACGCCTTCTTCGGCACGAATGCGTGGCAGACGGATCCGCGCTTCCTAGGACCTGATGGTCGCCCAACTCTCTCCGGGCTCCTGGCGTGCTATCGAGAGCAGCTTGCTGGGATTGGCTACCTCAACCAGATCTCGGCACGCGAGATCGCAGTTACGAACTCCAAGAACGTACCGATGTACCTGATGGCGTTCTTCTCCAAGAACCCGATGGGGTACACGTTCTGGAACCGCATAACCACGAAGGACGAGAAAGGTCAGATGGCCCTGGACTGGTGAGACTACGCAGACGCGGCGAGACGGGTTCGCTGCGCCCGCGGAGCACCCTTCGGTCGCAACTCGGGGAGTGCCGGGTACTGGTTCCAGGTTCGTCCGTCGAGTTCCCGGCCGCGCGCCTTCGGGTAACGCCCGCCCCACTGCTTGAAGAAGAAGGCGACGTCAGTCTCAAGGCAGTGATCGCGAAGGTCGCGGAACCACTCCGGGCGCGGCGGACGGTCCTTCGGGCCCGATTCGCCCCCAGCGATCACCCAGTCGATCCCTTCAAGATCGAGGTCCGGTAGCGCGCTCAGGAGGGGCTCGGCGGAAATGAAGCGTATTGCGGACGGCACCTGTCGGAGGTAGTCGGCGCGGTGGACGTGGCGATTGTTCTCGATAGAGACTCCAGCCCAGACATTGGCTGGCCACGGAAGGCGCGGCGCCAACTCCGCGAGCCGCTGGTGACGCTTCGTGAGGACCTGGAACTGATGCCAGGCTGCTTCCTCCATCACCTCGAAGACTTGACGGATGTAGTCCTCCGGTATCGCCTCGTGGAAGAGATCGCTCATAGAGTTAACGAAGATGCGCCGTGGCCTGGTCCAGAGAAGCGGGAGGCTGAGGCGATCGGGCCATAGCCGCAGGTCGAAGCCCTGCTCGTACGGGTGATCAGGGACGCCGCGGAACCGCTCGGCAAAGGTCTCGGCGTAGCAGTGAGCGCAGCCTGGCGACACTTTCGAACATCCTGTCACTGGGTTCCATGTCGAATCGGTCCACTCGATCGAGCTGTTGTCGCTCACGTCACTTCTCCATCGTGCCGGTGATAGTAGGCGGCGGGAGGAAGACCCGCCAGATGGTGCCTCTTCCTCCCGCCGCCCTCAGCCGCTCGAGTTCGTCGCGGTGTCTGAAGGCCGCCATGGCCTCGTCGACGCATCCACACCGATCGAATAGGCGTGCGAAGCGGACTTGTGTGACGCCAGCCGGGCAGCGGCGCGGCCGATCTTGCCGAATGCTCGCCAAGACCACCTTGGGCAAGGAAACGGGCGGCGTTGTGGCTCGCGAGGCGGCCAGGATGCCCTCGAACGAGTCCCTCGAACGGGAGGATCGGAGACTCGAGGGCTCTCGCGCGTCCCACAGCCGTTTGCGAGAGCAAGACCGTTACCGAATGTCAGTCTGGTGAGAATTAGGAAAAGGTGCGGGGGACAAGCGACGCTCTCGGAGGCGCCGCCTAGCGACGGATGTCGCGCTCGATGACAGGTAACAAACGGGGCTCTGCGCCAGGCGCAGGGCCCCGTTTCTGTTCGACGGCTACCCCGCCACGGTCCCGCACACGGTGCAGAAACGGGCACCCGCAGGTAGCGGCGAACCGCAGCCGCCGCACGGTCCGGCAGACTTAAGGACGGGCGGGGCGGCGTCCGGCGAGAGTGGCGGGCGCGGAGCCGGGGCGGGTTGCGCGGCTGCTGTCGATGACACGGGTCCGGCCGGGGCCGGCGCGGCTGCTGTCGATGACACGGGTCCGGCCGGGGCCGGCGCGGGGGTACCCGACGCGGTCGCCGCACTGCCCGGAGAGACCGTGCCCGGAGCAACCGAGCCCGGAGGCGGCGCCACCAATGACTGACCGCACGACGGACAAACGATCCAGGCCGGGTCTTCGACGATCTTGCGGCAGTTCTGACAGCGTTTGGGCGCGAAGGGGTCCGCCTGGCCGCAGAACGGGCACGCGGCCACGGCCCTGTCGATGAATTTGCCGCAGTAGGGGCACGGGTGCTTGAAAGTCGGCAACGTCCGCTCCTCTAGCCTGATGTGTCCGAAGGCTTGCCCTTGCTGGTGGATCCGGCGGCAACGCCACTTGTGCCGGCGGCAGTCGCTTCGTCTGCCGTGCCCTTCGTGGCTTCCTCCGCCTCGTCACCTTTGTCGCCCGAGCCTGTGTCGGTGTCGGCACCGTCGCCGCCGGCCGCGGATATGGCCGACTCCTGAAGGCCGCGACCGGGCCACTCCGCCGCCTCGTCACGCGCGGTTGCGTGCCAGCCGACCAGGTCCGCCACGGCCGCCGACCAGCTGGCCGGGCTGCGGTGAACGATGCGGGCGACGAATCGGCCTCGTGCCCACACCAGACTGGGCAACACCGCGAGGGCCAGCCGGTAGCGGATGTGCTTCGGCAACCGCAGTTGATCGGCCGGCAGGGCCATCGGCTCGCGCAGGAAGCGGCAGTCGACAAGAGCCTCGCTGATGTCGCGAACGGCCTGTTCGGCAGCAATACCCAGCTCCTCCGGCGGCTGGCCCTTGTATTGCGCCCGAGGCATGACCCGGAAGAAGTATGTGGCATGGGCGCCGGCCGTGACCAGCTCCATCGCCACCAGGTTGCCGGGCAGCGCGATCAGGAACCAGGTCTTGGGCACCGTACCGCCCGGAGCCTCGGGCGACATGGCGACCCAGCGAGGCGCAGCCGAACCGGCAGTCGAACACAGCGACCGGTAGCTTTCGGCAAAGGTCGGCTCGCCCAGGACCGCGGTCTCGACGACCGGCCAGCCGGCCTCCCCAAAGGCATCGGGACGGGTTGGCCGGCCATCGACTAGGAGATCCGATGTCTTCTGCCGCACCCCGAACGGCGCGTCTGGCATCAGCTGTGCGACGAAACCCGAGGCATCGGCGAACGCACCGTCACGCAGCTTCTCCAGCCGATCGTGGAGACGCGTGGCGGCGGCCCCCAGACCGAACAGCGTCAGCGTGCCCGGCGCCCCGTCAACGACCATTTCGCCCGGGCTCGGCAGCTTGACGCTCGAGATGGAGGCCCGTCGGAAGTGGATCCACGTTGCCCTCTCGTCCAGCGGGCAGACCACGAAACCCCATGAATGGACCACGAGCTGCCCCACGCCGGCAGCCGGCGCGGCCGGTCCATCCGACCCTGGGCCAAGCGGGCTCGTCGTCGGTGTCCAGGCGAACTCGACAAGCTCGGCCGGTTCGTCGGGAACCTCGACCAGGCCGTCGCTCAGGCGCTGCTTGAGTCGTAGCTCCCGCAACAGCCGAACCATCGGCCCAATACGATCAGCGAACTTCTCGAGGATGAAGCGCATGGCATCTGGGCCGTCGCCAAGGACGATCAGCACGGTCGACTGCTGGATCGCGATCAGGCTCAGGTCGCGATGGCCGGCCCGGATGGGTCGGGCGGAGCCGATTTGGAGCGTCAGTCCGGCCGTGTCGATGCCGACCGTCGCCGGCTCCAGAGTCGTGTTCGGGCCGGCCAGTCGGCCCTCGCCGCGGATCTCGATAGTCTCAAGCTTCGCGCCCTTTCCGTCGCAGGCCGTGTCGCGGCCGGTCTGCGTTCGGACGTCGCGAGAATCGCGGCCGCCGACACGCGTCCCACGCGGGTCTCGGGCATCCTGGCCCGGCGTGCCGGCGAGACCCAGGGCGCCCGCGAGGCTTTGCAACTGGCTCGCGTCCATGCCCGGACCCAGGCCACCGCCGAACCTGCCGCCGGGTCCGCCCCCGAATGCGCCGCCGTCTTCCATGCCGCCATCGTAGCCAAAACGCGCCGTCGCGATCGGCCGAACGTGCGCCCAGGCAGCGGCAACCTGAACGTTCGACCCTGGCCCGGCCGCGACCGACACGTCGGGGCCGACCTAGCCGGGGATACCGTCCTACTCCTTGCGTCCTTGCGCAACCTGTTGTATATTTCAGCCATGCTCGACGTTGGCGATCTTGAGGTAACCAGGCAACGAAGCGCGGCGGTGGCCAAGGCCCTCGCCGATCCGAAGCGCCTGTGCGTGCTCCAGTCCCTCGCCGAGCGTGAGCTATCGGTTCGCGAGCTGTCCGAACACGTCGGCTGCCACGTTCCCAACATGAGCCAACACTTAGCGGTCCTGCGCAACTCAGGCCTGGTCCTGACTCGGAGAGACGGCAATGCGATCTACTACCGCATCGCCGATCCGCGAATCCTCGAAGCGTGTCGGCTGCTCCAATTAATCGCCGGTGGCCCACTGGCGCCGGTCCAGACCGTGACGGTCGCGATCGTTCCGGTCAATACCTTAGGGTAGAAAGGACCATCGCCCGATGGCCGAAGTCAAAGCAGTAACCGACGAGACCTTTGAGGAAGTCGTCCTTAACGCGCAGCGACCGGTGATCGTCGATTTCTGGGCCGCCTGGTGCGGACCGTGTCGTATGGTTGCACCCGAGCTCGAGAAACTGGCCCTGAAGTACGGCGACTCGATCGACGTCGTCAAGATGGACGTCGACGCCAACCCAGGGGTCTCGCAGGCCCTCCAGATCATGACCCTACCGACGATCGCCTTCTTCCGTCCAGGCCAGCAGCCGATGGCGGTCGTGGGTGCCATGCCAGCCGAACAGTTCGAAGCAAGATTCGGTCTTTCGCAGTACGCTAAGTCTCCGAGCTGAGGTCAGTTCGGCTAAATCGAATACCCAACGGAGCCTCCCCTCGGCTCCGGTCTGCGACCCCGGCCTAACCCCCTCAGGCCGGGGTCGTGCTTTAACGTGCAGACCAGCCACCCAGCCAGGGGGCGATGTCATCGAGCGATGACATCGGGTCTGGGCCTCGCGGG
>JAYVMQ010000003.1:0-5032 GCA_043758855.1 Chloroflexota bacterium | reverse complement strand
GCGTCCTGATCGAGAACAACCCGTACGCCGTCCTGGAGGGCGCGGCGATCGCCGCCTTCGCCATCGGCGCGAGCGAGGTCATAGTGGCCGTTCGTGTCGAGGCCGTGGACGCCCTCCGCGTCCTTGAAACTGCCATCGCCGCGGCTGAAGAGGCGGGCTATCTCGGCAGTAGTGTGCTCGGCACGGGCACACCCATCCACGTCTCGGTCAAGCCGCTTCAGGGCGCGTACATGTTGGGCGAGGAGACGGTCCTGCTCAAGGGCCTGGAAGGCAAGCGCGGCCAGCCCGAACAGCAGCCGCCATACACCACGACGCGCGGCCTGTTCGGCAAACCGACTCTCATTCACGGCCCGCAGACCTTCGCTGCGATCCCGACCATCCTCAATGGCGGCCTGGCCGGCTTCGACGAAACATCGCCCCGGGCCTTCGCCGGCACGGTCTTGGTCCAGCTCTCGGGTGCGGTCGCCCATCCCGGCATCGCCGAGGTTCCGTTTGGAGCAACTCTCCGCGAGATCGTCGACGTGGCGGGCGGCGTCCCTTCCTCCCATCGCCTCAAGGCCGTGCTCGTTGGCGGTCCGTCGGGAGGCATTCTCCCGGCCGAAGGCCTGGACGTGATCTTCGACCACGAGAGCCTCGAGAAAGCCGGTGCCCACCTCGGCTCCGGCTCGATCGTGGTGATCGACCAGCACAGCTGCGTAGTAGATCTGGCGGCCGTCCTGACCCGCTTCTGCGCCGACGAGGCCTGCGGCAAGACCATTCCGTGCCGCATCGGGCTGCGACGACTGGCCGAAATCGGTGCTCGGTTCTGCGACGGCCAGCCGCGCGGCGACGACGTCACCCGCCTGCTTGACCTTGCGCACGACATCGTCGAGAGCGCTCTCTGCGACCATGAACGGCGCGCCACGCTGGCCCTCCAGAGCGTCGTCCGCTATTTCCGCGAGGAGCTCGACGCCCACATCCTCCGCAACAGTTGCCCCGCCGGTATCTGCCACCCAAAGGCCGAGACCCGAGCCGGGCGGTCTTCTGAGGCGTCCCATGCGTGAACCAACCCAGCGCCCGAGCCCGTCCGCCCCGCCCTCAGCCGGCAAGGCCCTTGCTACCGGCCCCGAACAGGCGCCGTCCACCAATCCAGTGGCTCCCGCCACTGCGTCGCTGGAGTTGACGCGCCTCGAGGACCACGACGAAACCGAGGTTGACCTTCGCCGCCTACTCCGACCGGCGCCGAATCAGCGCTCGACATGGAACGACGACGCCGGCCGCGTCGACAGCCGGCCCGACGCGAAGACGCCATTCAACACGGTCACGCCGCTCGATGAGTCGCGCGCGGAACACCTGATCACGGCTCAAGCACCCCAACGCCCGCTCTCGACACCCTCGTTCCGGCTTGAGGTGGACGGCCGCGTCGTCGAGGGTCGCGAAGGCCAGACGATCCTCGAAGTCTGCCGGGCCAACGGCATCGAGATTCCCACCCTCTGCTACGAGCCCAAGCTGCCGGGCTTCGGCGCCTGCCGGATGTGCGTCGTAGAGGTCGAGGGCGAGGAACATCCGCCAATTTCGTGCTCGCGCGCCGCGGAACCGGAGATGGTCGTTCGGACTCAGACCGAGGAGATCCGGCGGCTGCGGAGGACCAACCTCGAGCTGATCTTCAGCGACCACAACGCCTACTGCCTGCCGCCCTGCCAGAACAAATGCCCCAGCCACATCGACATTCCGGGCTTCCTCAAGGCCAATGCGGAGGGCCAGTTCCGAGAGTCGGCCCGCATCTTCAAGCGCACGATCCCCTTCCCTTCGATCCTGGGCAGGGTCTGCCCGGCTCCGTGCGAGGATCACTGCCGCCGCGACGAGGTCGATGAGGCCATTGCCATCCGCGACAGCCACCGTTACGCCGGCGACAAGGTCCTGGCGGCGCAGAAGGAAGGCATCGAGCCGCCGCTGCCGTTCGAGACCTCGCCCAAGACCGGCAAGCGCGTGGCCGTGATCGGTTCCGGGCCGGCCGGCATGTCCGCGGCCTACTACCTGCTCCTGTCAGGCCACGACGTAACGGTCTTCGAGAAGAACGAATTGGCCGGCGGAATGCTCCGCTACGGCATCCCGGAGTACCGGCTGCCCAAGGCCGAGGTCCTCGACCCCGAGTACGAATCCGTCTGGAAGCTCGGTGGCCGCCTCGTCTGCAACCAGGCTCTGGGCACGGACTTCAGCCTGGACGACCTGAAGGCGCAGGGCTTCGACGCTACCGTCGTGGCAACCGGCTGCTACGTCACCAATAAGATCAACATCCCCAACGACACGGCGGACGGGGTCATCGACGGCCTCGAATACCTCAAGATTGCCACCCTCGGCCTGCCCTACCCGGGCCACAAGAAGAGCCGCGTGGTGGTCATCGGCGGTGGCTTCACGGCGATGGACTGCTGGCGCACCTCGATCCGCCAGGGCGCCAAGGCGGTCACGCTCGTTTACCGCCGCGATATGAAGGACATGCCGGCCTCGAGCGAGGTCCACGAGGCACTGGAGGAGGGCGGCAGAGCTATATTCCAGGCTGGCCCAACGCGTGTCGTCGTCGACTCGCACAACAAGGTCACGGGCGTCGAGTTTATCCGGATGGAGCCCGGCGCCCCCGATGCGAGTGGCCGGCGCCGCCCCGAGCCTGCCGCCGGGACGGAGTTTGTGGTCGCCTGCGACCGCGTCCTGCTGGCCATCGGCCAGGGACCGGATCTGGCGTGGATCGGCCCCGGCAACGAGGGCGTGGCGGCGGTCAAGTCCAAGCTGCGCGCCGATGCCGTCACCTTCGAGACGGGCCGGCCCGGCGTCTTCGGCGCCGGTGACGTCCGGATCGGGGCCGCGACCGTGGTTCAGGCCGTCGCCGAGGGCCGTCGCTGCGCCTACGCCGTGGACGCGTTCCTCAAGGGCAACGATCTATCGGAACTGCGAAACCGCCAGACGCTGGCCGAAGTCGAGCCGATCTTCCTCTCGATCGTGCCCTACACCGACGAACCCAAGGAAGCGCGCCATCGCCTCAAGTCGCTCCCGGCCAAGGAACGATCCAAGACCTACGCCGAGTACGAGATCTCATACACCGCGGCCGAAGTCATGGCCGAGTCCACCCGCTGCCTGCAGTGCACCTGCGAGGCCCTGGGCAACTGCGACCTGCGCCGCCTCGGCATCGAATACGGCACGACACTCGAGACGCTCGAACCGGGCCACGACCAAGGCGCCGGCTTCCGCAGCGTCACCGAGAACCGCTTCACGGGCGCCAACCACGACTACATCCGCGACGATAGCCACGCCTTCATCCTGCGCGAGCCGTCTCGCTGCATCGACTGCGGGCGCTGCGCCGCCGTCTGTGCCGAAGTTGTCGGCGCGGCCTGTTACGACTTCATGCGGACCGGCTTCGACACACTGGTGACGACGCCTCTCGACATGAGCCTCAACGACACGCCCTGCGTCTCCTGCGGTCGCTGCGCCGAAACATGCCCAACCGGCGCCCTGATGCCCAAGCCGCGAGTCCTGGAGAAGTACGATGTCGACGAGAGCCGCTGCATCCTGTGCGGCATCTGCGTCGATGCTTGTCCGTACGATGCCCTCCGCGGCGGCCAGGACAACGAGCTGGCCCATACAGACCGAAGCGATCCCCAGATCGATCTGATCGGGCTGGCCGCGATCGACCGCGAGACCGAGGTGACTTACATCCGACGCGAGCGCGATTGGATGGCCCACGCCCTCGCCGAAGGACGACTCGAGACTCAGGCAGAGGAACTCCTGCCGGCTCTGCCACCGTCTCTCGCCGGGGTCATCGGCGACGGCAGGAAGGCCAAACGATAGTGAGAGTCGAAGAGGGCGGAGTGGCATGCCGATAGGCGACTCGATCCCGCTGACGGGCATTCGCTGGGACGACGTGCTTTTCGTCAGCCTGGCGGCCGTGCTTCTTGTGTCGGCGCTGATGGTCGTGACCATGCGCGACATCATTCGCTGCGGTCTGGCCATGATCGTCTCGTTTGCGTCACTGGCCGGGATATACGTAATGCTCGGCAACCCGCTCATCGCCGCCGCCCAGGTCCTCGTCTACATCGGCGCGATCAGCGTCCTGGTCCTGTTCGCGATCATGCTGACCCAAACCAAGAACGCCCCGAACCGGCTGGTCTTCCAGACCCAGACCTGGGCCGCGGCGCTGGCTGCGGCGGTCCTCGCCGTCCTGATCTCGGCGGCCGTCCTCGCCACGACCTGGCCGGCCGCCGGAGAGCGCCTCTGGACCGCTACCTCGGACGTGGCCCACCTGCTATTCCGCGACTACGTTCTGCCGTTCGAGGTCGTAAGCGTCCTGCTGACTGCGGCCGTGGTTGGGGCTGTCTACCTCGCCCGGCGTGAGCCCAGCAGCGGTGAGGAAGATCAGTCGTGAGCAATTCGCTCGACTCCTACCTGATCCTGGCGGGCCTGCTGTTCGCCATCGGGACCTTCGGTTTCCTGGCCCGCCGCAACGCCATAAGCATGCTGATGTCGATCGAGCTGATGCTCAACGCCGCCAACCTGACCGTCCTCGCCTTCGGCGCCTTCGTGGCCCCGCTCAAGACGCATGCGGCGGTGATCGCGCTGCTGGTCATCGCCGTCGCAGCGGCCGAGGCCACGGTGGGCCTGGCGATCATCATCGCCATATTCAGGAACAAGAAGACGCCGCTCGTCGACGAGTACGACACGATGCGGGACTGAGCCGATGATTTACCTGGTCCCGTTCATCCCTCTAATTCCGCTGGTCGGCTTCGTCCTCACGGGACTCTTCGGCCGGAGCAACCAGAAGGGGATCCACAAGGTCGCCATCTGGGCCGTCGTGGCCTCGTGGGTGGTCTCGATGGTCGTCGCCTTCGGTGCCCTCTCGCATAGCTTCGGCTTTGGGGACCACGGCGCCGGCATCTCCGTTTGGAACTGGATCCCGGCCACCGGCTTCAGCGCCAGCATGGGCTTCTACGTTGATGCACTGACGGCCTGCCTGCTGATCGTGGTCACGACCATCGGCATGATCGTCCACTTCTACTCCGTCGGC
>JAYVMQ010000002.1:0-2725 GCA_043758855.1 Chloroflexota bacterium | reverse complement strand
CGGCGGCCATTGAAGTCCTCAAGCGCTGGGGGGCCTCGCGCATCAAGCTCATAAACTTGATCGTGGCCCCGGAAGGCGTGGACGCCGTGACCGCCGCTCATCCTGACGTGGAAATCTACTGCGCGGCCGTGGATCGCCAGCTCAACGAACTGGGCTACATCCTGCCAGGCCTGGGCGACGCCGGTGACCGCCAGTTCGGGACGGGCCGCGCGGGGTAACGGGCGCGGCCCCGCCTCAACGCGAGAGCCGGACACAAAGAAACGGGCGGCCACCTGGCCGCCCGTTTCGCTATTTGCAAGTGGCTTGCGGCTATGCCGCGCTCTCGCTCTCGGCCTCCGGCTCAGGGGCCACCCTCCCCAGGCTCAGGACCTGGTAGACAATGATCGCGCCAAAGGTCGCCATCGCGATGCCGCCGAGCGAGAAGTCGCCCGAATTGAGGGTCAGGTCGCCGGCACCGATTGTCAGGGCAGCGGCCACCGTGACCAGGTTCTTGGTGACTCCGAAGTCGACCTTGTTCTGGACCCAGATACGCGCGCCGGTGGCGGCGATAAGGCCGAACAGGACGATGGCGAGGCCACCCAGGACGGGGCTTGGAATGGTCCCGATCAAGGCCCCGAACTTGGGGCAGATGCCCATCGCCAGGGCCACGAAGGCGGCGATGACGAAGACGAGGCTGGAGTAGATCTTGGTCACGGCCATGACGCCGATATTCTCGGCGTAAGTCGTGACACCGGTGCCGCCGCCGGATGCGGAGATCATGGTCGCAATGCCGTCGCCGAGGAAGGCGCGGCCGATGTACGGATCCAGGTTGCGGCCGGTCATCGCCGCCACTGCCTTGACGTGACCGAGGTTCTCAGCCACGAGAACGATCGCGATCGGTGCGATCAGGAGGATGGCGTGGCCGTCGAATGAGGGGGCGGTGAAGTTGGGTAGGCCAATCCAGGCCGCCTTCTCGATGCCTTTGAAGCTGATGTCCGCACCGGCGGGACCAAGGTGCAGAAGGTTCACGCTGACAAAATAGAGGACGTAGCCGACGATGCCGCCGATGAGGATCGGCAGACGGCGGAGCATGCCCGGCGCGTAGACGGCCACCAAAACCACGGCGGCCGTGGTGAGGAGGCCCATGGTCATGAGGAAGAGGTTGTTGGTCTGGCCGATTGCCGGGTTGACGTACCAGCTCGCCACGCCGCTCAGGTCGGCGACGGCCACGTGGGCGAGGTTCAGGCCGATTACCATGACGATGGCGCCGGTGATGACCGGCGGCATCAGCCACTCCACCCACTTGTAGCCCACGACCATCACGATCACGCCGATGAGGGCGTACAGGGCTCCAGCGGCGATGATGCCGCCAAGGGCGACGGGGATGTTGTGGCCCCCGCCGATCGCCTCAGCCGAGACGACCACGGCGATGAACGAGAAGCTCGACCCGAGGTAGCTCGGGACCCGGCCGCGGACACAGACGAAGAAGATCAGGGTGCCGATGCCCGAGAAGAAGATGGCGGTGTTCGGGTCGAAGCCCATAAGGATCGGCGCGAGAACTGTCGCTCCGAACATCGCGAAGATGTGCTGGACGCCCAACGCAATCGACTGAACGGCCGGCGGCCGCTCGTCGGGGGCAATGATTCCCTCGCGTTTGACGGTCCATTGGAGCATCCCGCGGACATACGCGGCGGCGGCTGACATGAACTCCTCCTACCCTGATTGGCTCTCATCCGTCGGGCGTGACGAGCCTCCCCACGAGCTACCCGAGCGCCCGACAAGCGTGGCAAGAATTGCGCCGCTTCGTACGCCCGTTTTGCACGTTTGTGTTCCGATTTGTGGACAAATCGGCCGCTTGGCGGAACGCCCTCGGGTCAGCTCGGACCTTGGGATGACGAACCCATCGCCGCTGGTTAGGATCGAAGCCACGGACGGTAGTCCCGCCCGACCCGGAGGCAGGCCATGGAACTCAAGCTCGAACCAGCCAGGACGGCGCTCGTCGTGATAGACCTCCAGAGTGGCATTGTCGCCATGCCCACAGCTCCCCGGTCATCAGCAGAAGTCGTGGCCAGAGCGGCGCAGATGGCCAAAGCCCTTCGGGCAGCCGGTGGCACAGTCGTCCTGGTTCGGGTCACGTCCTCGTCCGACGGCAAGGATGGCCTCAAGCCAATAACCGACGCCCCGGTTCAGGCCGGCGGCCGGTCACGACCGCTCGATTGGGCGGAGATCGTCCCCGAGCTCACGCCCGAGATCAACGACATCGTCCTCACCAAGCGCCAGTGGGGCGCCTTCTACGGCACCGAGCTGGACCTGCAGCTGCGCCGCCGTGGTATCGAGACGATCATCCTGTGCGGCATCTCGACGAGCATCGGCGTCGAAAGCACTGCTAGAGATGCGTTCGAACGCGGCTACAACCAGGTCTTCGTCGAGGACGCGATGGCCTGTCGCGACGCGGCCGAACATGTCCACACTGTCGGTACTCTCTTTCCTCGCATTGGCCGCGTTCGGAGCACCGAGGAAGTGCTCGCCGCCCTGAAGTAGGCGCGGAGTGGTGCCGGCCCGGACGCGCGGCCGTGACGGCGGGCTAGGCGCGGCGCAAAGGCTGAACGGGCAGCTTGAGCAGCCGATCGTCGTAGCCGAAGAGTCGGGCGAACTGGGACGGGACCCACCAACGCAGGAAGTACATCTTGCAGCCGAGGCAGTAGCCGGTAGCGGCGAGCAACGTTTGAAGCCCAGCCACGGCGCC
>JAYVMQ010000001.1:0-3037 GCA_043758855.1 Chloroflexota bacterium | reverse complement strand
CAAGCGGTCGGGCCTCGGACGGATCGATCTCCTCGAGCCAATCGAGGATCTCCAGGACGGTCGCGGCGTTGGGGCCGTACATCCAGACATCGTTATCGGCGAAGTAGTCGGCGGCCTGGGAGTCCAGGTCTGCCGTCATGTCCTCCGGCAGCTCCTCGACTTCCTCGCCATCCAGCTCCTCGCCATCCAGCTCCTCGCCCGGAGCAACCTCGGCCGCAGGAGCCCCGGCCGCAGGAGCCCCACCCGCAGGAACCTCGGCCGAAGGGTCTTCGTCCTTTGAGTTCGGATCTCGTCGCCTGAACATCGAATCCTCCGTGGCCGGCGCGAGCCCTCGCGCTCGCGAATGGTCGCACAGCCGGCCTGGCGATGTCAGTACCCGAGGTAGGGCCGTTCGGCTGATAGAATGCGGGCCATGTCCAAGCCCCTCGTAGTCCAGAAGTTCGGTGGCTCGTCCGTAGCCAACGCCGACCGAATCAGGCGTGTCGCCGCGCGTATCGCTCGGGAGCGGGCGACCGGCTGCGACCTGGTGGTCGTGGTCTCGGCAATGGGCGATACCACCGACGAGCTGCTTGCCCTGGCCGGCGCCATCACGGACGACCCGGATCCGCGCGAGCTGGACATGCTTCTCGCGACCGGCGAGCACCAAAGTGCGACGCTCGTCTCAATGGCCCTGCATGCGTTGGGAGTGCCCGCCATAGCGCTCACCGGAGCCCAGGCCGGCATCACCACGGACGGCAACTACGGCAAGGCGCGCATCGCGGGCATAGATCCGAGTCGGATCGAAAGCGAGGTGGCCACCGGCCGCGTCGTTATCGTGGCCGGCTTCCAGGGTCAGAGCAAACACGACCCGACTCTCTCTGAAATCACGACTCTCGGTCGCGGCGGTTCGGACACCAGCGGCGTCGCCCTGGCTGCCGCTCTCAACGCCGACCGCTGCCAGATCTTCACCGACGTTCGGGGTATCTATACCGCCGATCCGCGGCTCGTCCCCGACGCCCGCCAGCTGTCGGTTATCTCCTACGAGGAGATGATGGAGCTGGCTCACCAGGGCGCCCAGGTCATGCAGGTGCGGGCCGTAGAACTCGGCTGGGTCAACAACGTCGTCATCGAGGTGCTGAGCTCGTTCGAGGACGTACCCGGCACGCTCATCAAGGAGGATCCGTTCGTGGAGCAGCGCAACAAGGTTCGCGGCCTGGCCCACGACCGCAACGTGGCCAAGGTGACCCTCGTTGAGGTCCCGGACCGGCCCGGTGTCGCCCATGCCGTCTTCGCGCCCCTCGCCGAAGCCGGCATCAATGTCGATACGATCGTTCAGAACGTCGGCCACCATGGCACGACAGACCTGAGCTTCACCATCACCCGCGGCGATCTCGCGAAGACCAAGCGCATCCTGGAGCCGATCGTCCGGGAGCTGGGCTTCCGCGAGCTGACGACCGACTCGGCTATGGCCAAGGTCTCCATCGTCGGCGCCGGGATCCAGAATGCCCCGGGCTACGCCTCAAAGATGTTCGCGACGCTCGCCGAGGCCGGAGTCAACATCGAGATCATCTCGACATCGGAGATCCGCATCACCTGCATGATCGCAGAGGATCAGGTCGAGACGGCCATCCGGGCGCTCCACAAGGCCTTCGCACTCGAGGAGCCGGAGCCGCTCGTCGCCGGTGAGGCAGAGGCGGAGGGATCCGGGGGGGCATTAAAGACGGGCGCGTGACGACGCGCGACTGGCCCGGCCGGGCAACCACGAATGTCGCGTTCCTCTCGCGACACGAGCGGTTCCAGTCGGTTACCTCGACCAACGACATCGTTCGAAGCTGGCTGGCCGACGGAACCGCCGAGGTGTGCGTGGCCGTCACCGACGAGCAGACGGCCGGACGCGGGCGGTCTGGTCGCGCCTGGATTGCGCCGAGCGGGGCTGCGCTGCTGCTCTCCCTGGGTTTCCGGCCGAGCTACCTGGCGCCCGATCGCGCCTGGCGGCTGTCCGCAGTCGTGGCCCTGGCCATGATCGACGCCGCCGAGGACCTGGCCGGGCTACCCATCGGCATGCTCAAGCTCAAATGGCCCAACGACATCGTCGTTGAGACTCCGCACGGGAGCACTCCTGCGGGCGGGCTTCGGAAGGTGGCGGGCATCCTCGGCGAGAGCGTGGGCGCCGGCACCGCGGACCCGCTCGTCGTAATCGGCATTGGCACGAATGTTGATTGGCCGCGCGCCCAATTCCCGGCCGAACTGGCCGATTCAATGACGAGCCTGCGCGAGGCCTCTCGCGGCCAGCCGGTCTCGGCAGAGGGTCTGCTCGAGGCCTTCCTGTCGCACCTGGAGCCGCGAGTCCTCGGCCTGCGCGCCGGCCATTTCGACGTTGCCGGCTGGCACGACCGCCAGATTACGACGGGCAGAGTGGTCCGCATCGACATGCCCGACGGCTCCGCAGAGGTGGTCAAGGCCGTCGGCGTGGACGGCGCCACGGGTGCCCTACTGGTAACGGATGTGGATGAGACCGCGGGTGGCGCGGAGCGCGAACTGCTGGTCGGCGAGGTGACCCACGTTCGACTTGCCGGCGCTGGTGTAACGAAGTGAGCCGCCCGGTGTTGGCTACTTCGGAAGAGGGCGCCCGTCCTGCCCGGCTGGATCGCGACCGCGGTCTCGTTGAGGCGGCCCGGCGCGACCCGAGATGTTTCGACGCCCTGTATAGGAAGTACTTGGCCCAGGTGTACAGCTACGCCTTCTACGAACTCCGGGACCACCACGCCGCGGAGGACGCGACCGAACGCGTCTTCATGCAGGCTCTGGCCGGCCTGCCGCGCTTCGAGGAACGGGTGGACACCTTCATCGCGTCTCGCCCCGTGACCGCCGCCTCCGGTGTCGCCTCAGACCTGGCGGACATCTCCACGTTCCGGGTCTGGCTCTTCAGAATTGCCCGCAACGTGGTGGCCAACGAGCGGCGCACCGAGCGCCGCCGGCCGGTATCGCAGCTGGAAGACGCGATCGGGCTCCGCGCCCCGGACGACGTGGCTGAGACCGCGGCTGCGCGCGAAGCCGG